>NZ_CP049740.1:1170000-1470000 GCF_011100465.1 Jeotgalibaca arthritidis | reverse complement strand
TCTATTTCTTCCAATAGTTGAAGTATCTTAATTTCAAGTCGTCGGATCTCTTTGTAAGCGATGATTAAGAAATTTCCTGATCCGCTAGCAGGATCCAAAAACTTGATTTTTGAAATCCTATCAATTAATGCATGAAGCTCACTGATGATTCCCTTCTTATTTTCCTTTCGGGTTTTCTCGGTAATATCCTTGAGTTCATTTCCTTCGTATCTGGTCTTGAGGCTATCAAAAGCTTCAGTAAGTTCATCTAGGAACAAAGGCTTAATGACCTTCATGATATTTGGCACGCTCGTATAGTGCATACCAGCAACATGGCGGTCTTCTGCAGAAGCTACTGATTGAATCATTGCTCCCAAGATATCTGGGTTGATTTCATCCCAATTTAGCATCTCCCCGGCCTCAATTAATAGTTCTCTTGAAACTTTTGAGAAAACTAAGTCTACGTGTGGCTCACCGAAGAGTTTCCCATTGACATAAGGGAACTCTAACAACCAGGCTTCTTTGCCATTTCTCGCTAATTGGTTGATATCAAGAACTTCGAAAAGGTCTTTGATGACTGCATTGAAATTCGAACCATCTTCAGAAGTTCTTGTTTTTAGTACATTAGTGAATGAGCCTTTATTCATAATGCCCGTATCCTCAGCAAACAATAGGAAGAGTACTCGGATTAAGAATAGGTTGAAGGCATGCTCATTAGCATCCGGATTATCTTTAGCTACAACGTCGTATAACTTAGCAAAACGTTCCGCAGCTTTCCGATCGGCTGGATTTTCCGCTTGATAATCCGCTTTCTCAATCCCGTTCCAGGCTAAGAAGAAATCAGCATTAGCTGGCAGCTCAGCAATCGGAATGTTTAGAGTCTCACCAGTTTTGGTATCAATCGCTGCGATATCCGAAAAATCGTTGACCATAATATATCTTGGTTTGGATTTTTGATCGGCTATATCATGCTGGATAGCATCAATTGCTACAACGACATCCCCTTCAATTTCTTCGTAGTGGAGCTTGTTCTTAATAACAAACGGCTCGCCTTCGTTGAACTTCTTGAGGGCACGAGTGATTGAAGTTTTCGGAATATCATAAAAGCCTAGAAAACTTGTGATGAATTCACCGCTTCTGCGATCAGAGATTAACTTCTTTAATCCATCTTCAATCTCTGTGATATTTAATACCTTATTCTTAGCCATTTACTTGTCACCCTCCGCCCTATCTACATTCGAGCTAATTATCTCGCTGGCATCAACATTAAGCGCTTTCGCAATTTTTAGCAACGACTCCATCGACACTAATTCATTCTTCCCAAGTTTAGCTATTACGTTGGGACTAACTCCAGATATTTCACGAAGCTGGGTTTTGTTCAAATTTAAATCACTCAATAATTTCCATAATTTATTATAAGAAATCGACATAAACTACACCTCACTATTGTCTATTATATCATCCAACGAGTAAAATTTTTATCCGATTAGTGAATAATAGTCGCGAACGTAAACATTTTTGTATTTGATTGACAGTGTTGAAAATTTTTCTCCACTATTTTCGATATAGGATTCATCCCCTACACACCCCACACAACCCTGAAAATCGGTCACTCTCCTCACTTTCAAAAAAGGCAAAATAAAAAGACTTCCCACTCAATATAACAAGTGAAAAGCCTTAGTAGTAAGCTGTCTCAAGCATATTTATTAGTATCAATTTCGCTGTGATTATATCCTCACCGTAGAGCACCGGAACGGTACGAATCACAAAATTCCTCAAACCTATCCATTCCACAATGTCAGTCCAATCTCGACCGCAATAGCAAATCTACAGTGTCAAGGGTACCCCCTAAAACCGCGTCATTTCGGGCTTTTCAGCACTAAAAAAGACCCTCAAGTCCGAAATCCTGAGAGCCTTAACCCCTTATAAAATAAGCATTTTAGCCTTATTTTTGTCTAGTTAGCAATACTACCGTCTCAACGTGTAGTGTTTGTGGGAACAAGTCTACTGGTTGGGCTTGAGTTGCTTCATAGCCGTTGTCAGCTAGGATTCTTAAATCGCGAGCTAGTGTCGCTGGGTTACAGCTGACATAAACGATGCGTTCAGGGTTTACAGCTACGGCTGCTTCAATGAAGGCTGCATCCAATCCTTTTCTTGGTGGATCAACAACGATCACGTCTGCTTTAATACCTGCTTCTGCCCATTTCGGCATAACTTCTTCTGCAGCACCGACTTCAAAGACAACATTGTCAATTTGGTTGTTTGCTGCATTTTCTTTGGCTACTTCAATCGCGTCAGGAACGATTTCCATTGCGTAAACTTGTTTCGCTTTTTGAGCTAATGCCAATGAAATTGTACCAATACCACAATAAGCATCAATCACTGTTTCTTCACCGCTTAGTTGAGCGGCTTCTAGTGCAAGCTTATAAAGGATTTCAGTTTGTAGTGGGTTAATTTGGTAGAAAGATTTTGAACTAACACCAAATGTTAAGCCTAATAATTGGTCATGGTAACGATCTTCGCCGTGCAAGATAATCGTTTCTTCGCCTAAAATCACATTGCTTCGTTTTGGGTTAACGTTTTGAACGATACTGACTACTTCTGGCAAAGCTTCCAAGATAGCTGGAATAATTTTGCTCATAGGGAATAGTTTCGCTGTACGTGTTACTAAAACAATCATCATTTCGCCAGTGTAATAACCGCGGCGAACCATAATGTGACGGATATTTCCGATATGTTTACGTTCGTCGTAAGCTTTCACATTGAATTCTTGCAGAATGTCACGAACTTTTACAATCGCTTCATCAATTTTTGGATCTTGAATATGGAAGTTTTCCATTGGAATCAATTCGTGAGTATTTTTACGGAAGAAACCTGTTTGCAGTTTTCCTTCTTTTTCACGAACCGGAATTTGTGCCTTGTTACGGTAGCCCCATGGCTCGTTCATACCGATTGTTGGTAGAACTTCGATATCTGGTAATTTTGCAATACGTTTGAAGTCTTGCGTTACCATATTTTGCTTGAATGCCAGTTGCGCTTCATAACGCAAGTGTTGAAGTGGCATCGTTCCGACACGTGTTCCTAACACGTCACGCGTTGGGATACGATCTTGCGATGTCGTTAAGCGTTCTTCAATACGAGCGAAGCCATATGATTTGCCTAATTTCGTTACCTTTACAATTGCCGTTTCGCCTGGTAAACCATCAACCACAAATAATGGGTAGCCGTCAACTTTCGCCACGCCTAAGCCTTCAGAGGTTAAATCTTCGAAGTTTACCTTAATCTTTTCATTTTTTTTAACAGGAAGTTCCTGATAGTTGTTCGTCATGTCTTGCTCCTTCTCGCTTCTATAATGAGTTCTTACTTATTATACATCAAAGAACGCCACTATTCTCTAAAAGCTTATCCAAGTCATGATTTAATTTTGAAAAAGGAATGATTTCTTGTGGTACGACGGGGATTTCCTCGACGAGCAGTTTTCTCATCCAAATGCAATCATACCAATTTTGGAACTTATAGCCACACTTTGGAAAATGGGCAATGGTCTCATAGCCTAGCTTCTCATGAAATCGGGGCTATTATTGGTTAAGTAAGGATTATCTCCTTCTGTGTAGGCGATGCAAGCAACGATTTGCAGAATATGCTGTTTTTTTAACAATTCTTCTAATATCTGGTAAAGTCGTTTGCCAAGGCCGTTTCCGCGCCTGTCTTGTTTTAAGTAGATGCTCGGTTCAGCGGACCAAGCGTAGGCTGCTTCCTTTCGAAAGGGTGTGGCGTAGGCATAACCGACCACTTCGCCCGCTTCCTCTGCCACTATAAAGGGGAAATCTTGGCTGATGCTCTGGTATTTTTCAAGAAAGTCTTGCCGGCTTGGAATGTCGTATTGAAAGGTTATCGCCGTATCGGTCACATAGGGTGTGAAAATAGCCAATAGGTCATCGATATCCGTTTCCTTTGCCAAGCGAATAATGGGTTGTGTCATTTTAATCCTCTAACTTTCATTAGTTCTTTGGTCACTGGTTTTCGAGTTCGCTAATCTCAATATTAACGGCTACTTTCGTACCACCAAATTCTTCTTCGATATAGTCTTGCACTTCTTGACTGTGGTAAAGCTCACCTAGTTTCAAAATGTCTGGATCATCAGCGTTTTCCGTTTGAGTGACTAGGATATTAATATTATTTTTAGTATCTTCGCCTGCTTCCTCATAGAAAAGCGAATCCTCCAACACATTCAGTCCACCTTCAAGGGCAATCGTATTGCTAATAAGAGCCGCATCCACATCCGCCAACACACGCGGTCCTGTTGTATCGTCGATTTCTTTAAAGACCAAATTCTTAGGATTGTCTGTAATATCACTAGTTGTACCAAGGGCATCAAAATCATCTGTTAACGTAATCAGCCCTGCTTTTTGTAATAAGAGTAAGCCACGCGACGCATTCGATGGATTGTCCGCAATCGCAATGACCGCCCCATCTGGCAAGTCGTCTAAGCTAGTGTATTGGTCGGAATAAACGCCCATCGGTTCTAAATAAGTGGTCGCAAAGGCAGCTAAGGATTCCCCCGACTCAGCATTAAAAGATGTTAAATAGGCCCATGATTGAAAGGCATTGACATCGACTTCTTTATCAGCTGTAGCTAGGTTCAACTGTGGACCGCCATCAATTTCTTCAACCTCGATTGTGATACCTGCAGCCTTAGCAGCATCTGAATTGGCAATAAATTCCCAAATTTGTGCATCTGATGCCTGTGAGCCCACAACAATAGTACGCTCTTCGGCTGCTTGTTGGGATGTTTCTTCTGCTGGTGCTTGGTCTTGGCAAGCTGCTAAAAATAAAGTGGATAGTGCTGTTATTGATAAAAATAAATGCTTCTTTTTCATATCATCATCTCCTATTTTTTAATGCATGGTCATGCCGCCGGTTACATTAATCGCTTGTCCGGTCATATAAGACGCCAGCGGACTAGCTAGAAATAGAACAACATTAGCGACTTCTTCGGGCTGAGCGGTTCTTCCAAGTGGCACTTGCGAGCAATCTTCTTTATATATGTCGTCGGCAGTCATCTTGCGGATGAGGCCACCTTCAATTCTTTCACGGTGTTTCATTTCTGTTTCCACGATACCGGGGCAGACGGCATTGACTAATATCTGGTCGGCCGCCAGTTCCTTGGCCATGGTTTTGGTGAGGCCTAAGACGGCGTGTTTGGATGCAACGTAGCTACCCATTGCGGTATAGCCATTTTTTCCGGCTTGGGAGGCAATCTGAATAATACGCCCACCTGCTTGCTTTTTCTGCAATAGTTTACCGACCTTTTTGGAAGTGAGGAATACGCCACGTGCATTAACGGCCATTACTTTATCCCAATCTTCTAGACTGCTATCCACAACTAAATCCATAGTGGAAATGCCTGCGCAGTTGACTAATATATCGATTTTGCCAAAATAATTTAAGCTTGTTTGAAGCCATTTATCAATATCGGCTTCATCAGTGATATCGACTTTTGCGGTCGCAAACTGTTTATTTTCTAGTTTAAAGTCTTCTTGGTAAGCATAGTCTGCTGAAATAACTGCGGCACCTGCTTGGCGTAATTTCTCAACAATAGCTGCCCCGATGCCATTTTTACCACCTGTGACTAAAGCCACCTGCTGACTTAAATCAATTTGAATCACGTCTACATCCTCCTTTTAATGATCAGAATGAAAAATAAAATTGTCTTGAACACAAAAAAGTCCTTAACAAACAGATCCGTTTGTTAAGGATGAAAAGATTATAGTTAGTCTTTACGTGTTACCACCTTATTTTGTGCCGCCTCACAGCAAGCACCTCACCAGGTACAATTATAATACCCTGTTTCTGTAACGGGAACGCCCGTCAATGTCTCAGGTTTAGCTAGCTAAACGGTCGACAAAGCCACTCAAAGATCATTTTCCAAACAATCGCCATCCCCTCTTCTCAGCTACCGAGGTTTTCTGTCATATATTGATTATCTGTACTTTTCTTTTCATTGTGTTTTTTTAATCATTCTCATTTATTTTTCATTTAAAAGAATGATACACTTGAAAATAGGCTTTGTCAATTCATTTTTTATGCAGTAATCCCACCGTCTGTAACGAATTCAGCTCCTGTTGAATAGCTTGAATCGTTTGAAGCTAAGAATAAGACTAGTTTGCTGACTTCACTAGGTTCAGCCATACGTTTCAATGGAATCATACCAACCATAGCTTGGATTTGATCGAAGGCATCACTTTGTTGAACCATTGGTGTGTTAATTACACCAGGATAGACAGAATTAACGCGGATATTGTATTGTGCTAATTCTTTTGCAGCCGCTTTAGTCATACCGCGAACAGCAAATTTAGTATCCGTATAACCAAATGCACCTCCTACTAAACCGTTGATTGAAGAAATATTAACGATTGAGCCGTTTTCTATTTTCTTCATCGATGGCACCACATACTTGGTACCAAGGAAAACGCTGACCTGGTTAATTGTAACCACTTTCATATAATCGTCCAATGAAGAATGCTCTACAGATAGTACAGGGCTGATACCCGCATTATTTACTAAAATATCAACTGGCCCAAACTGTTCTTCTGTTTCTGCTACAACCTGTTTCCAACCTTCTTCGTTGGTCACATCATGCTTAATAAAGTGCGCTGTTTCGCCCAATTCCTCAGCTATAGCTTGGCCTTTCTCTTCGTTAATGTCAGTTAAGACAACTTTGGCACCTTCTTCGATAAACAAGCGAACGTGTGCTTCGCCCATACCTGCTGCGCCACCTGTAATAATAGCAACTTTTCCATCTAGTTTTCCCATTGTAAAGCCTCCTATTACTATAATATGTCTTCATTTTACATCAGTGATTAGTAAAAATATACAACATTCTGTGTCATATTTTTCGTTTTAAATTATAAATTGACTATTTTTTCTTATAAACATCTATCTCACCAGTTTTCAATTTTTTTCAAAAAATGTTCCCCTAGCTTTTATATATCTTTAGATATAGTATATATAGTGAAGTTTTCAATAGATAAACACTATATATGGTGTTTAATCAGTATGATAGGAGTGATGGTAGTGGCTACAGAAATTTCCTCCACTTTAAAAAAAGGGTTTGACTCATTGAATCAAGATATCGAGCAATTCGAGGCTGTCTTTCCAATTACGGAAGACATGCATATTACTTATGACGGTGTTGCGCGCTTAGTGATGCTGGATCGCTACTCCTTTAAAGATACGAAAAAAGTCACTCTAAAAGAGGGAGACTTCGTCCTTTTAACGGTAAAAGAGGATCCTAAATATCCTGCTCGTGGTACGGGTACTATTCTATCGCTTGATTGGGATAAAGGAACCGCTCGTATTTTAGTTTCTGAAGAATACCAACAAAACATCGACACATTTGGAATGGAAGAAGAAGGTATTGTCACACGTTCCATTATCACTCTTGATAAACCGCTTGAATTATTTTATGAACAAATCGCCATGCGTAATGCCCATGGATTGGCTCAAGTTGAGATTTCTCCTAAAAAACGTTATGACGCTTTTGTAAAGTTTTATGAAGAACAAAAAGTGAAAAACTTTATCCCTGCTGGTCGCGTTTTATACGGAGCTGGTTCGGGTACAGATGTGACTTACTTTAACTGCTATGTGATGCCATTTGTTCCGGATTCACGTGGTGGGATTTCTGATCACCGCAAGGAAGTAATGGAAATTATGAGTCGTGGTGGCGGTGTCGGTACAAATGGTTCAACCCTTCGTCCCCGTCATGCTCTAGCGAGAGGTGTTAATGGTCGCTCATCTGGATCGGTTTCTTGGTTAGATGATATTGCGAAGCTAACTCACTTAGTTGAACAAGGTGGTTCACGTCGTGGTGCTCAAATGATTATGTTATCAGACTGGCACCCAGATATCGCTGAGTTTATTATTTCTAAAATGCAAAACCCACGTATTTTACGTTACATTATCGAAAACTTTGACGATGAACAAATCCGTACGTTGGCGCATGATAAATTAAAATTCACCCCATTTACTGCAAAAGAAACAAATATGTATACAGGTATTGTGAATTACAAAAATATAGCAGGTAACGGTGGTTTTGACGAGTCAGTGATTCGTGATGCTGAAATCAAGTTACGTGACGGCGGTACGTATTCCGTTAACGATCCTGAATTCTTAACAGGCGCTAATATTTCGGTATGCATTACCGATGACTTTATGGAGGCTGTTAAACAGGATAGTGACTATGCTCTACGCTTCCCAGATGTTGAACATTATTCCAAAGAAGAGATGGCAATTTACGACACGGAATGGGTAAACGTTGGTGATGTCCGTAAATGGGAAGAAATGGGTCATGCGGTCCGTACTTACCGTACGATTAAAGCGCGTGATCTGTGGAAACTAATTAATATTTGTGCTACTTATGCTGCAGAACCTGGTATTTTCTTTATTGATAATGCTAATAAGATGACAAATGCATCGGCATACGGCCAACAAGTTGTGGCAACTAACCCTTGTGGTGAGCAACCTCTTGCACCGTATTCAGTATGTAACCTAGCTGCTGTTAACTTGGCTGAGATGGTCAACAAAGACCTGCAAATGGTTGACTTTGCTAAATTGGAAAAAACAGTTCGTATGGGTGTTCATATGCAAGACAACGTTATTGATTCAACGCCTTACTTCCTAGAAGAAAACCGCAAGCAAGCTTTAGGCGAGCGCCGTGTTGGTTTAGGAATTATGGGACTGGCTGATATGTTAATCTACTGTGGTGTTCGTTATGGTTCTAAAGAAGGTAACCAATTAATCGATCAAGTCTTTGAAACGATCGCTGTAACAGCTTATGAAGAAAGTATTGAATTGGCAAAAGAACGTGGCAGCTTCCCATTCCTTGTTGGTGAAACAGGTCGTGAAACACAACAACTCCGTGAGAAGTTTGTTAACTCAGGTTATATGAAAGGAATGCCTGAACATGTACGTGAAGGTGTCTTGAAACACGGTATCCGTAACTCTCATCTATTAACGGTGGCACCAACTGGTTCAACGGGTACGATGGCTGGCGTTTCAACTGGTTTAGAGCCATACTTCAGTTTTTCTTACTTCCGCTCTGGTCGTCTTGGTAAATTTATTGAGGTGAAGGCTGAAATCGTTCAGGAGTATTTGGATCGTCATCCAGAAACAGATCCGAATAACCTGCCTGATTTCTTTACAACGGCTATGGAATTGTCGCCAGAGGAACACGTTGATGTTCAAACAACCATTCAACGTTGGGTTGATAGCTCGATTTCTAAAACGGTTAATGCGCCTCGCGGTTATACGGTTGAGCAAGTTGAGAAGATTTACGAGCGCCTCTATGATGGTGGTGCTAAGGGTGGCACGGTTTATGTTGATGGTAGCCGTGATTCGCAAGTGTTGACATTGAAGGCTGAAGAAAATCAATTCGACGATGTTGACGAAACAAATGAATCAGCTAAAGTGAATAAAGATAAAACATTCTTAGTTGAAACAATTGCTGACCTAGAATCAACAGATGTGACAATCGGAAATGAAATTGGCGATACTTGTCCAATTTGCCGAATTGGTACGGTTGAAGACTTAGGTGGCTGTAATACATGTAATAACTGTGCTGCACAATTAAAGTGCGGTTTGTAATAATGAGTTAAAAAAAGAGCGAAGACGGTTTTAGCATCTTCGCTCTCTTTATGTTGTGTGGTTTGTGTATGTTTTGGAAGTTCGGGGGGTATTTTTGCACTGAACTTCCGTAAAATGCCTTTTTGAGTGAGTAGAAACTGATTTTTGACTCTCTATTCACTCTAAACTGCTAAAGCTTACAGTTATTTGCTTTCAATCAAGTCATGGTATACTGTCAGTACTAGATTATAAAGGATTTGAACATATGAGCAGAGAAGAAATTAACCAAAAATTGGCGATTCTTCCCGAATTGCCAGGCTGCTATATTATGCGTAATAAGGATAACGACATTATTTACATTGGTAAAGCTAAAAATCTTCGGTCACGCGTGAAATCCTACTTTCACTCCAAGCATGAAGGTAAAACAGCTTTGTTAGTAGCGGATATTGATCATTTTGAAATCATCGTAACAAAGACGGACAAAGAATCTTTGCTACTTGAAATTAATTTAATCAAGCAATACCAGCCCAAATATAATATTAAATTAAAACAAGGAACGATGTATCCTTATCTAAAAATAACCAATGAAAAAGACCCTCAACTCATTATCACCTCTATTGTAGAAGATGATGGCGGGGTTTATTTTGGACCTTATCCAAACGTTTACGCAGCTAGCGAAACACAACAATTTATTCAAAAAGTCTATCCCCTTCGTAAATGCAATAAGGGACAAAAGCGTGCCTGTCTCTACTACCACATGGGACAGTGTATCGGTTGCTGTGACCACGAGGTTCCTAGAGAAGCATACGATGAACAAATCAAACGTATTTCACACTTTTTAAATGGTGATGTGAAAGAGATTAAACAAAATCTTGTCACTAAAATGCAAGTTGCCGCCAATGATATGAACTTCGAGCAAGCAGCTGAATACCGCGACCAAATCCGTTACATTGAAGCAACAGTGGAAAAACAAACCATTATGTCACGCGATTATACCAACCGGGATGTCTTTGCCTTTCATATGGATAAAGGCTGGATTTCGATTCAAGTCTTTTTACTTCGTCAATCTACGGTTATCAAACGTGAAGCTGCCCTTTTCCCGAGCTATGGCAATCCTGAGGAAGAACTGCTTTCTTTTATTATGCAATTCTATCAGGAGCAAAATCATATTTTACCAAAAGAAATCCTCGTTCCTGAAGGCGTTGATGTGGACTTACTAGCTGAAGCACTCGATATTAAAGTTCACGTTCCTAAACGTGGCAGTAAAAAAAGTATCCTTGATTTAGCAATTACCAATAGTGAATTGGCTCTGACTGAAAAGTTCATGTTAATTGAGCGCAGCAAAAACAAAACTGTTGGGGCGATTCAAGAATTATCTGAGGCACTCGGCTTGAATTATTTAGAAACGATTGAATCCTTTGACCACTCTAACATCCAAGGAACGAACCCGGTATCGGCCATGGTCGTATATAAAGATGGCCAGCCAGACCGCAAGTCTTACCGTAAATATAAGGTCAAAACGGTTGAAGGTGCCAACGAATTTGCGACTACCCAAGAAGTGATTAGACGTCGCTATAGTCGACTATTGAGAGAACGCAAACCATTACCTGATCTCATTTTGATGGATGGTGGTAAAGTTCAAATTAGAGCGGCCAAGGAAGTGCTAGAAGATGAGCTAGGCATTCATATTCCTATTGCAGGTATGGTTAAAAATAAAAAGCACAAAACGGCCTCCCTCATGTATGGTGATGACAATGACGTGATTGATCTCGACCCTCGTAGTCAGGCCTTCCACCTTGTTCAACGTATCCAAGATGAAGTCCATCGTTTTGCGATTACTTTCCACCGTCAGATTCGTGGTAAAAATAGCTTTTCATCGTTACTGGATGACATTGATGGTGTCGGTCCTAAAACACGTACTAAAGTCTTGCGTCACTTTAAAACTATGACTAATATTCGTCAAGCAAGTCTCGATGACATTAAAAAGTTAGGGATTTCTGAGAAAGTGGCTACTAGTATTAAAGAAGTCTTCCAAAATGAAGAAAATACACCATCTTCGGAGGCTTAAGAAACCAACTTTGAAAAGAACATGCTATACTAGGATTTAGATTTTGTGAAAACGTTAGGAGGAATAAGAAATGAAGATTATTGTCGATAGTGCTTGTGATTTGCCGTTAAGCTATCTTCAAGAGCATGAAGTAAACCATTTACCGCTATCTGTCATTATGGACGGTAAGGAATATAATGACCAAATTGACATTACAAACAACCAAATTTATGATTTTATAAAAGTAGGCAAGCATCCATCAACGAGCCAAGTGGGTCTAGAAAAATTTGATAGCTTGTTCCGCAAGCTAGCGTCAGTCGGGGAAAGTGGTATTTACATCGCCCTTTCAAGCGGCCTATCTGGAACCTATCAAGCAGGCGTTTTAGCCTACCAACAAGTAAAAGAAGACTATCCTGATTTTGATTTGCGAATTATAGATTCTCAGAACGCCTCACTCGGCATTGCCTTAATGGCTCGTGAAGCCGTTCAAATGAAAGCTGATGGCTTCAGTTTAGATGAAATTGAAGAGCGTATGCAATTCATGGTCAAACATGTGGTATCTCTCTTTACCGTTCAAGACTTAAACTACTTAGCTGAAGGCGGTCGTTTATCGAAGTCTAGTGCCTTTCTTGGCGGACTTTTAAATATTCATCCGCTGCTTGAGGTCGTTGATGGTAAGTTAGAGCCTAAAGAGAAGCTACGCGGTCGTAAAAAAGTGCTAAACCGTATGTACAAACGCTTAGAATCAGAAGCCAAAAACATTGAAAAGCAAACCATTTTAATTGTTCATACGAACGAAACTGAAACGGTTAAAGAGATGAAAGACCATTTGCACGATACGCTTAAACCAGCAAACGTTATCGACTATCCAATCGGAGCTGTCATTTCTGCTCACACTGGAATGGGAACAATTGGTATTTTCTATATGAATGACTATGAATAACAAAAAGGGGCTCCCAGCCCCTAAAATATATACGAATCATTGTTGCTCAAACGTGCTCAAAAAGGCAGCCCCGACGTCACTTTGTCATCATTGTTGTTGCTTTAGAAACTTACAATGATGATACACTTGGGCTAAAAGCCCACAGTGCATCTTTCAATGCTCGGATGATCTACGACCATCCTGTGCCTATTCGTTCCAGTGATTCGGGGCTAAACGCCTTTTTTCCCACTCTTTTTATTTTTTACTCGGGAAAGCTACTATATTATCCCTTGATAAGCCTCTATCTTTTAACGGTCCCTCAATTGTTTTTCTGAGATAAATAGAAATCATTGTCTCATCGGCTTCTAGGGCGTCTGTTTCTACAAGCGCATAGAGTTTTTCGTTGGAATCGAGCAGAGTCGCTAGGACACGATTATCTGCCTTTGGAACATAGCCAATTAAATAGCCATCCTCCATAGTAATGCCAATCGCATAACGATCAAATTCGTTGTCTTTCTCACGAACAAGCTGTAAGATTTTCCCGCGCTTAATCAACTCTTCCACAATCGATAAATCCCGGTAAGTCATTCCAGCGATATAGGTATCCAACAACTTTTTGTCGGTCAAAGCCGGCTCACTAATAATATAAGGAAGTGGCAAATTCATTTTTTCTTTGTTTGAATCATCTTCTTTTTTCAACAAGCGGCGTAAAATTCTGATGTTACGCTTATTTTCTTCGAATTCAAATAAGCTTTCTAGTGCATCATCAACGTCTTCCTCTTCCCACAAGTCTTGGTATTTCCGCAGCGCTTGCAAGGCTAGTCGTCTAATTTTTGGATGATAGTAATTTAAGGCATCCAAACACCACTCTAGAGCAAACAAATCTTTTTCTAGCATGGTTTTAAACAAGGTTTCCATCCAGATATTCAATTTAAATAGGTCCCGGGATTCTTTTTCAATTTCTTCTTCGAATTTAAAAGGTAAATCAAAAACGTGGTCACTCAACAAATTCGACAGATAGTAGCACACTTCTTCAAAATAATAGAGCGGATTGTTAGCCAAGAAGAAATCGAGTAAATTCAACCCTAATGGATTAGCCGCCAACCGTGGCATAAAGTCTGCCATCTCTGGTTTCATTTCTAAAAACTGTAACACACTGACAATCAGAAAATCTGTTTCCTTGGCAACTTTTAATTCTTGTAAGGCCACATGTTGCCATTTTGGTTTATTTAAAAAGACTTCAATCATCCGAATCATTTCTTCGTAGTTATTAAAACGCTGATCCCAATAGTCACTCAATTGCTCCGTTTTATCAAGCTGTTTTTCAAGATAAGCATAGTCCCGCTTCCAGCTATCAATGACTTGTAACCAAATCATAACTAAGCCTGCTTGTTCGATAAAGGAGGTTGCAAATTCCCTTGCGTCAACCATTTTTCGCATAAAGAGTAATATATCATCTGCTAACTGCCCTTCATCTGTCGGCTCACGATAAGCTAACACATACATCGAATGGCGGTAGTTTTCGGCTGTAATCGGTGAATAGAGTAAATAATGACGAATATCAGCTTTTTGTAAGGCGACATTGACATAAATACTAGACAAAAAATCGCTCTTAATAGCGTGATTAATAATCCATTCTTTTTGTTCGTCTGACACGGCCTTGATCAAAAAGAGAGCTGCTAGTCTGCCGTAGCCATCGGTATTTTGCAGTAACTCAAATAAAAATTGATTTTCTTTAGTGGCGCTTTGACGGATACTTTCTGCTGCATAAACCGTATAGTCACTATGAAATCCTAATGTTCGCAACACTTTCATCGTTAAGTCATTAGGATAAAGGCCTAAAATCATAATACCAAGCTTTACTTCTTCTGGAGATGTACTTGTTTTTACCAGTCTCATTCCTAATTTATGGAGCTCTTGACTGTCGATTAGCCCTTCTTCTAATAGCGCTTTGAGTCGCTCTCTTAGCTCAATGAAAAAGAGGCGCATCGGGTATTGTTTTAAAAAAGGTTGGATTTTATTGTAGGCTGTATCTGTTTGTCTAATCAGCATCTCTTTAATCATCTGGCAGCATTGTAAGGCAATTTCTTCCTTTTGCGCAAATGAGATGCCATCGGTCATTAATATGAATAAGGTGTCTTCTCTTCCTGCTAGTTGTGGATCCTGGAATGTATAAGGAAGAGATGAATCGTCTTCTCTTTGCTTTAAAATTGTTTCATAAATACTCATTTTCTCGTTCATCTGCCCTCACCCTTACCCATCGCTTTAGTGGTAAACTTCTTATCTCAACTATAACACAAGTCGTCTAAACAAAAAACGAGCAAAGACAGATGTCTTTACTCGCTTTTATTTATAGACTAGGGGATTATAAGTTCAGCCATCAATGTCTAGCTCCCAAGTCCTGACCTAGTGAAAAAAAGATAAATTTGCCCCATTGCGCGCTTCGCTGCTCGCTAACGCATATCATTCGACTAACCCGCTGAAGCGTGAAGTCTCCTGACAATTCAGGGTCAAATTTCCTATTTTTTCATAGGCCAAGGCGGACTTGTCCGCTTTTCTTACTTAGACAATATCGTTACTTTTCCCAACTAAATCTACATAGAAGGCTGCGCGTGCTGATTGTCGACGCGGTTCAATAATAAAGGCTAGGACTGCAGTTAACCCCATTACAGCGACGAAAATACCTAGGAATGCAAAAACAAAAACATAACTCGCATTATCACCCTGACTTGCTAATGCTACTAAGAAGAAAACAAGCCATAGTAGAATAGGAATAAAATATAAAATGCTGTAGAAAAAGTCCATTTTAAAGAGTCTCCAACGGCTTCCCTTCATGATATAAGAACTTTCAGCTAGAATATCTTTAATTGCTAAATCACGGTTATCATAGTAAATAAATTCTGCCATCGCCCATGAATAGCTTTTAATAATTCCGGGTACAATCAATAGTAGTGACCACAGCATTAATAAGAACTGCTTAACTAATGAAAAACCAATTGATTTACCCATGTCTTCTTTAAATGGTTTAAATAAGTGACCGACCGTTAATTTTTCACCATCTTGAATATCTAAAAATCCCCAAGTCAAACCTAACGTTAAAAGTGCTGAAACAAATGATGTAATCATTGTTATTATAAATTGCTTAACGCCATATGGATCGCTTAAATCATTAGCAGTTATATCTGCAGTTATATCTATTATTGAGATACCGAACACTTTTCCAAGGATGCTTTGAAGAATAAGACCAAAAACACCAACTAAAATTAAGTTAGATACCGCTGTTAAATAATTTCCTCTTAAATTTTCTCTCCCAATCATTCGAAGCTCTTTGTTCGTTTTCATAATTTTCCTCCTATAGTCATGTCAGCTTAGTCTTGAAGCGGATTCCCGCAATGCGGACAGAATCTTGACCCCGTTGGATAAGCATGTTGGCAAAGGTCACACCTGCCCGTCGCTTGTCTTCCCTCTTGATAGAGGTCTAAATCTGTCAATTCAATACTAACTGTTTCATGCCGCTCAATTGCCTTACCTTTCTGTGAATCCAACACATACCAACTCTCACAGCAACTTGATTTAACCATATATTTTTTCCCAAAGGTAAAAATAGGAATAAAAAATAATCGGAATCGATTCCCCATTAAGTAAACCTCATAGCGACCAAAATGGCCACAGTTGTGGCAAGTTAAGGTTTGGTTGTAGTTAAGTTGCTTGCGAAATTGTCCCACATCAAAAAATAAAAACATGGCCTGTCATCCTTTCTAACGAATTAATTGATGATTAACAAGCGCAATTGTCCCATTTCTTCTTCGTTTAAGGTAATTCCTTTACCCATCTTCGTATGGTCAGGGCTCCAGTCACGAATATCGTATTTTGGTTCACCACCATTCCAACTCACTACGTTTAACTCTTTCGTCCAGCCACTTTTTGAGGTGCTCAGAACGCCAATCTCAGCAACAATTTCATAATTTAAGTCAGCCATCTTTATCTCTCCTTTTTCAACTAATAAGCGTTGCTCTCTTTCATAAGTCTAGTGTTTTTTAGTAAAAATTGCAATTATTATTATATATTTTTGTTCGCTATAAAAAAATAAACTGAGCGCAAATGATATGCTCCCCCTAAAGTAGACACTTGAAAAAGTAAAACTACTTAAGGGGGAGTTTTTTTGCGTTCAAATAGGAAACATACAACCAAAGAACTGGAAAGGTATATCCAGTTCTATCTGGAAGAAGGAAAAAGTTATCGGGAATTAAAGAAGGATTATGGATTGTTGTTAGCCGAAACGACCTTCGCTACCTGGAACATGGCATGTCCGGCATTCAGAGCCAGGCAAAAAATAATACTTACAGCCGAGCCTTCAAGGAAACGGTTGTCCAGGAGCACTTGCAAGAAGGAGTGACGCTCAGTCAGCTGACGAGCAAGCCCGGAGACCTTGGCTCCGGGCGGTCCCACGGCAATGCACAAGCAAACACGCAGGCCGGAGGGCATTTCCTTCGCCAACACCCAATACGGGGGCAATTAAAAATGCCATGCACAACAAACGTTATACATGGCATAAACTATTTTGTTTTTTTACCTGTCTACTTGACAGGGGGCAGTTCAAAGCGGAACGCACCTAAAATGGATACAAAAATCCCCAGTGAGCAAAAGGTCACTGGGGATTTCCTTCTGCCCTCAACAATGACAGCACTCCTTAATAGTCTTTGGGCAAGACTATCAGGCAGTTCCCGTCTTATTCAAACGGACCCCAACACAGCTAAGCTGCATTTCGGCGAAAAACCCTTTCGAAACCTACTGATTTTTTTCGCATCCTCTTTCAATATTGAACATGATTATTATCTTGCTTGTAATAGCCCTTATTGCTTTCAATTTCAATGAGAATAGCTTATTATCATAAATCCTTTATAAAGGTCTCATCAGTTCAGCTTGTAAGAGGTCATATTCTTCAAATGCAAGAGTGACATTGTGCTGAGCGAAGTAGCGATAAGTTTGGGCAATTCGAACGGCATAAGCTTGGGGAAGTTGTTCCAATTGCTTTGCTGCTTTTATAGTTGGTTTTTGGGTAGGTAGTAGTTGGTTATTTAAGGCAAATAGGAACTGATTCCACTTGTCGACCGTTTGACTAAAATAACTAATGAGTTCATGATTGTTCGTTGTATCGCTTATTTGACGTGCTTCTTCCATAAGAGTTTGAGCTTGGTTTAAGTATATGATCAGGTTTAATGGACGAACCGCAATTAAGAGTTGGGTGAGCAGCTGGTCTTCGTCTTCATGATCGTTGAGATAAATCTCCTCTGATTGGTCGTACTTAACAAAACCGTGGTCAGCTAACCATTTCTCTGCTTCTTTATAGAGTTTGGGTATTTTTTCGTAAGGTCCTTTGTCGTAACAACTTAAATAAAGGCCTGCCACTTTTTGAGATGGCTCAATAGAGCCGGTTCCATTGAGTGGTACAGCAAGAGGAAATCCTGCTTCATAAGTGACTCCCCCTTTTCTGAATTGATGGTAGTAGACAAAAAAATCGCCGGCAGGGTAGCTATTTTGGCTTGTTAAATAGGTTAATAGCTCTACTTTATGCTTGTTTAAATTAGGAATTAACTGATTTAGGGCAACTGTTTCTTTGATAACAACTGTTGGTTGACTGTGGCGTTCAATCAGCTGCCACTGACTTATTTGGACCATCTTCATTCCCCCTACTCATTTTCTTATGACAAGAATAGCATATTTTACGGGTGGAGGGTAAATGTTTGCTATAATACAATAAGAAAAGGGAATGAGGTGGCTAAAGGATGAGACAATTTTTAAAACGAGCCATAACGATTTTTTTGCTAATTGGGACGTTCTTCTATGTGGTTGACAGTGGGCTATTAGTCACTCAGATCGTGCCTTTTTTCCAAAACTTAGCACCGCAAGCTCCGACTAGTGAATCTATCACAGATTCATCTAGCATGGAACACTTTGTTATTAATCAACCCTTTAGCCAGCCTGACGAAGTCGATGAGCAATTACTTCGCGATACTATCCTACAACTAACTAACGATCTACGTAGCAGTTTAGAAGTCGGAACCTTAACCCAAAACGAAACCCTCCAACAAGCCGCTGATATTAGAGCACTCGAGTCTGCTCAAAGCTTTTCGCATACAAGACCGGATGGCAGTGACTTTTATACGGTGTTAAATGAAGAGAGTCTTTCTTATTCTTATCAAATCACAGGAGAAAACTTAGCACTAGCCACTTATCATTTGGATGATGTGGGGATGGCAGAATTTCTTTTCGATGGTTGGGTAGAAAGCCCCGGCCACTACCAAAATATGATTGAGGCTGACTTTTCAGAACTAGGTGTTGGCATCTACTATGACGGTGATATTTTATACTTGGTTCAAATTTTTGGCACTGCCTATTAAAAAAACCAAGAAAGACGCGTTTTGTCGCAGTCTTTCTTGGTTTTTAATTACATTTTATTTGGTGCTTTAACGCCTAGTAGACGTAAGCTTTCTTGTAAAATAACTGTTGTTGCTTTAACTAGCACAAGACGAGCATTCTTTTCTGCATCGTCATTTAAAATACGTGTGTTACCGTAGTATTTGTTAAAGGCTTGTGATAAATGTAAAGCATACTTAGCAATCACAGATGGTTCGAATTTTTCGAAGGCTGTCATCACTACAACTGGGAAGCTGTTGATTAATTTAATCACATCCCATGCATAGTCGTCACTCAAGCTTAGTGGTTGGTCAAGGTCAAGTTCCACCGCTGCTTTACGCAAGATACTTAACGCACGAGCGTTCGTATATTGTACGTAAGGACCCGTTTCACCTTCAAATTGCACCACTTCTTCTAAAACAAAGTCAAAGTTATTTAAGCGATCATTTTTAAGATCGTGGAAAATAACAGCGCCAATACCAACTTGTTTAGCTACTTCTTCTTTATCTTCAAGGCTTGGGTTTTTCTCATTAATTTGAGCCATAGCCAAGTTTGTTGCCTCGTTCAACACTTCTTCTAGCAAAATAATTTTACCTTTACGTGTTGAAAGTTTCTTACCACCTTGTGTAATCAAGCCGAATGGAATGTGGTGCATATCATCTGCCCAGTCATAGCCCATTTCAGTTAAAACAGCCTTCAATTGTTTGAAGTGGTTTGATTGCTCGTTACCCACTGCATATAAAGACAATGCAAAATCGTAAGTACGTTTACGGTAGATAGCTGCCGCTAGGTCACGTGTAATATATAGCGTTGCGCCGTCGCTCTTCTTAATCAAGGCAGGATTCAAGTTGTATTTTTCTAAATCAACGATTGTTGCACCACGGTCAGTCGTTAGAAGGTTTTTCTCTTCTAGTAATTGAACCACTTCATCCATTTTATCGTTGTAGAATGCTTCTCCGTTAAATGAATCGAAATCGATATCAAGCATATCGTAGATTTTCATGAACTCTTTTAGTGACTCTTCGCGGAACCATTTCCATAGCTCGTTTGCTTCTTGGTCGCCGTCTTCTAGTTTCTTGAACCATTCACGCGCTTCGTCTTCCAACTCTGTTTCTTCTTCCGCTACTTCATGGAAGTGAACGTAAAGTTTCAATAATTGTGCGATAGGATCAGCTTTAACATCTGCTTCATTTCCCCATTTTTTGTATGCCACAATCAACTTACCAAATTGTGTTCCCCAGTCACCCAAGTGGTTAATTTTAACCGGTTGGTAACCAACTTTTTCAACAATATTAGCTAATGCATTCCCGATAACAGTTGAACGTAAATGCCCCATTGAGATTGGTTTAGCAATGTTTGGTGATGACATATCGATTGGAACTGTTTTACCTTCTCCAACTGTCGCATTACCGAATGCTTCTTTTTCGCTAGCGATTTCTTTTAGAACAGCTGCACTAATTTCACTCTTATTTAGGAAAAAGTTTAAGTAAGGTCCTACTGTTTGTGCTTTTTCAATAAATGGGTGGTTAATTTTCTCTGCTAGTTCATTCGCAATCATTGGTGGTGCTTTGCGCAATGCTTTCGCTAAAGCGAAAGCTGGGAAAGCCACATCCCCATGATCATCATGTTTAGGGTTCTCAAGTAAGTTAAAAACCGCTTCTTCTGTTAAATGCTCAGCAACATGTTGGTGAATTTCTTTTGCAATTAGTAATTTATAATCCATTCTTCTACTCCTTCATGGTTTCTTGCCATTATTTACTGTTCTCTTGTAGACAAAAAAAAGCGTCCTCTTTTGCCATGCAAAAGAGAGACGATCATCCGTGGTACCACTCTCGTTCAGTGCCAGACAGCACCCTTCTTACCGTTAACGGAGCTACCCGAACAATCCTACTCATTTCAGACTATTTTCAAAAGAAGTGCGGTTCATTTCTCGCTTCCTTGTGGGCTCTCACCTTTCCCACTCGCTAAAAAGGAATCTGACAAATTACTCTCTTCTTTATCGAATCTCTATATCTACAATAATATAGCAATAAAAGCTTGACTTGTCCATGTTTTTTTGAAAAGTCTTATCTTTTGAGTCTACTTTCTTTTTTCAGTAAACTAAAGTCATAAAACAACTCATCTTGAGGAGGAAATGTGATGCCTTGGACAGAAAACGATTATCCCAATAGTTGGAAAAACTTTGACCAGACGACTAGACTTAAAGCCATTGATATCGCCAATGCCATGTTAGCTGATGGCTACAAAGAAAGTGACGCTATTCCAATCGCAACTGCTAAAGCCAAAGAATGGGCTGAAGACGCTACTAGTTCTGATAAACAGCAACTCAAGGAAAAAGATATTACCGACCATCAAGCTGATGCTAACAATAAAGGTGCTGACTATATTGAAAAGGACGTCCATGTCCGCTACGTCGAAGAGGACGACCACTGGGAAGTAAAAACAGAAGGCGCCAAACAAGCATCTGATACCTTTTCCACAAAAAAAGAAGCAGAAAACCGCGCCAAGGAAATCGCTGCTAACCGAGACACACAGGTTATTTCACATAAGAAGAATGAATAAAAGCTAAACTGAGAGATACAACACTCAATTTGGAGCTGTATCTTACACACTTACATAAAAATGGCACCCAAGATCTTGGGTGCCATTCTTTTTCGATTAATGAGCTTGAATAAATTCGGTTATTGCTGAAATAGTCATTGCTTGTTGGTCTTTGGCTGATAGACTTGCTTGTCCATCACCTTCTTGATGACCATAATCACCAAACTGTCCATGGTTGCCGCCGTCAATAATGACTTCTTTAAAATCAGCTGGTAACATCGGTTGATATTCCGCTAATTTTTCCATATTCAAAACCCCATCTTGGCTACCGTGAATACTCATCACAGCCAGGCCAGATTCCGATAAATCTGCTGTTGAATAGGAAGCCAATAAAATAAGACCTTTGATTTTATCGCTATTAGCTTCAGCGAAAATAGCGCCCATCGAGCCGCCTAATGAATGTCCTGCTAAATACCAATTTGTGATTTCTGGATGAGCTGCGATAATGTCCTCTGCAGCATCACTATCAAAGACTGCTAGATTAAAGGGCATTTCTGCTAAGAAGACTTGATAACCTGATTCTGCTAACCCTCTCATTAAGGGCGCATAGGCTGTTTCATCCACTTTTCCACCCGGATAAAAAATAATGCCAACTGTTTCATCCACTACTTGGCTTGGGCTAAACTGAATCACACCGTCTGCTTCTTTTACTGTTACCGATTCATCTGACGCAAGCGCTGAAATAGCCACTTCTGTTCCTTCATAGTAGTCATTCACATACCAGAAAAAGCCAGCAAAGCAGATAACGAATACTGTAGCAACGATAATTCCGATTCGTTTTAAGTTTTTCATTCTTACACCTCAATCTAAAATTGATAAGCCATGACGACAACGATGCTGGGGTTAGCGCGTTTCAGTTGACTAAATAAACTTAAAAGCATCACACCGTAGCGGCCCAGTTGCTGGCTGATCGCTTGTGGGTGACGAATCACAATCCGTTTAGGAGTGAAATCCGTTGTTAGGCAGTCCCACAAAGCATCCAAATTTCGACCATAATGGTCGGCTAAGCCTAACTGCCGGCTAAGGTAATCATGACTTGTTTCCTTGTCTAAAAATTCTCTACCATCTAAAATGATTTGTTCCATGCTTACTCCTCCCCGTATAGGTGTTCGAAGCTTTTGTAATGATCATCTGTATAGTAAATCAAACCGTCATTCGAAAAAATAAGGCGTTTGGCGTTACGGTAACCACCTTCGTAGTCAATGTCTGCCTCATAGTAATCGCGGCCCGACTCGTCAGGTAGCAACCCTTCGTAGTTTCCGAAATAATCGCCGCCAATGGACATGCCGTCTGCTACCTCCCAAAGATTTCCTTTAGCATTATCCCAGCCCAATTCTCTAGCTTCCGATTTGGTTAAGTAGTTGGGTGGCAGTTCGTCGTAGGTAATCAAGTAGTCGGTTACCTCGTCTTTGGAGGAATACCATTCGCCTTCTATGACACCAACTTCAGTTTGATTGTCTTCTAGCGGTGATACGAGTTGTTCAAAATCAACAGTTGTACAGGCAGCTAGCAGCCCTACCATTAAAAATAAGAGTGATGATTTGGACAACCACTTTTTAACTATTGCTAACATCTTCATAACGCTCCTTAACTCTTCTTCACAAATTTATGACTACATGACGGACACTTGATGGCGATCTTACCCTTGCCTTTTGGTACTCTTACTTTTTGGCCGCACTCTGGGCACTTGTAAAAGCGATGTGTTTTTCTTTGCTTCATCCGATTTTGCTTATTCATCAAGCGATTACGGAAATCATTAATCCGTCCCATTACTTGATTTCGGTATTTTAAATAAAGTTGATTTTCTCTGTAATAGCGTTGTTTGTCTTTCGAAAATATTCGGACGTACAACACAATAATCGCTGAAAAACCTAACCACAATATTGTTTTGAGCGATAATATAATCCCCATCAATCCTAGAACAACACCTAATTTTAATAAAAAGCGTGTTAAATCATCTGGGCGGTTTGTCTTTTTCATTGTTTCTTGAAACCAAGCTAACAGTTTATTCATCTATGGATACAACCTCTTTTCTTTTTCAGTCTTGTTTATTATAGCTCAAAGATAGCCTGCTGACACTGGTCCAAGGTCTGAAAAACGTCTTATTTATAGTTGGAGGACGTTAAAAGTGTTTTTTTATTTCCTTTAAACAACAAAAAAACGAAGCCAGCTTATTCACTGTCTTCGTTTGATAATCCATCTATATTAAGCTTCAATCTTTTCTTTAATATATGTGTGCACTTGATTGGTTGGCATATCTAAGGCAATGGAAAATTCGCTATACAACAGGTCTTCTGCCTTACGCAAGTAATATTTGTCGGTCTGACCGATTTTTTTATTCTTCTTTTCGGCAATATCTTCTTTCGTTGTCACCGTTTTAATAATTTGTATTAATTCACTGCAGTCATTAGCGAGCAGCATTTCAGTATATTTGTTCTTTAGGAATGTCGCATTTGTCGGCCCATCTGTCTCTGCTTGGATGGTAGGAATCTCACTTATTAAACGTTCTGCAGCCTCTTTGGTAATGACAGGTCGCATTGAAACTTTAGTATCGACTGGTGTATAAACTGTACCACTTCTATAAACAGGTTGTAAAACGTAATATATTTTTTTTTCGTTCATACCTGTTAAATCAAGCGCTTCAATCGCCGTAATCTGACAAACACCTTCGTTACCATAAACAACATAATCTTCCACTTGATACAATGCAAGTCCTCCTTTAAATTTGTGTGCAACGAACAATATATATTTTTTGCACATCACTATATATATATTATAACAGAAAAAACAAAAAAATGTAAGCGACTAAAAATGATGCTTGTTATAGCAACTTTTTTTTGAAAATAAAAAACTATCCCTCTTTTTAAAAGGGACAGTTTCCTTAATCCATTTCAGTTGTTTCAAGTTGTTCTACCATATCCACAAACTGGTTACGGTGGTTAGACGTATCAATTGGGTCTGCAAAATCTGAACGATTCCCAATAATTTGAATATGCTGTTGATGATTAGTGAAAGTCGTTGGGGCATCGCCACCATATTCGCCATCTAAATTAATCATCAAGCGTTGGTTATCTTTCGATTCGACTTTTACAAAACTGGTCTTCGCATAAAGGACTTGTGGATGATTTAAATGTTTTCCACCATTCAAGACTGCTGCAATAATTTGTAGAATTTCAAAAATATTAGCAGTTTTTAAGATAAACAAGGAAAACTTCCCATCACCTAAGACAATATTAGGATCTAGCATTTCAAAGCCACCCGTTGAATTGGTCATTGCCACGAAAAACATTGACGCGCTACCATCATAAACGCCGCCTTCATACTCCACTCGCATGTGAATCGGTCTCACACTTGGCAATTTTTCAGCACCTTTTACCAAATAAGCCAAGTAACCAAAAATCGTTTTTAGTTTAGCTGGAACTTCATAAGTCAAGTCGGTTAAGTAACCACCCGCTGCAATATTCACAAAATACTGATCATTGGCTTGACCAATGTCCATGGGTATGACGTGTCCAGCCGCAATCACTTCAGCAGCAGCCAACAAATCTGATCGTGGAATTTTCAATGCTCGTGCATAGTCATTAGTGGTACCAGCAGGGATAATCCCTACTTTCGGACGTCGTTCTAAATCGGCAATCCCACTAACTACTTCATTAATGGTGCCGTCGCCACCTGCCGCTACAAGTAAATCAAAACCAGCTAAAGCCGCTCGTCTTGCTTCATTTTGTGCAGACTTTGGTTCCGCTGTTGTCGCGTAGGTGCTCGTTTCATAACCAGCCTTTTCTAGAATGCGCAAAATGTCGAGCATATTTTTCGTTAAAATTTCTCGACCTGCTGTTGGATTATAAATTATTCTTGCTCGCATGTTTCAGTGCCTCGTCTTTCGCTATTCAATATGCCAGTCATTATAGCACACTTTGGTTTTTCTAGCTAAATTTTATCGATGAACAAGTCGCACTTCCACTCCATAATGATCGCTGACTACTGGCCCTGTTTTCCCATCAAAAATAACCCGGTAAGTTTCAACGCTAAAATCTGCCGTCAGAAAAATATAGTCAATACGCAGTTGTTGATGATTCCCTTCCCAGCCGTCAATACTTTTTTCAACGGTATAGCGGCCCTGTTTTTCAGAAGCTAATTGGTAAGCGTCATGTAATTGTGGCGCTGTTTGGTGTACGTAGTCATAACCTTCTTCACGAACATCAGCTGCGTTATTCAAATCTCCCATTAACATAATCGGTCCAGACTCTTGTTTTAAGTAGTCAAGGGTTCGATCCCATTCATAAGAAAAACCTGCTTCTTGATCTGCTTGCCACCACGAATAATGGCTGCTTACAATACGAACCGTCTGTCCAAACACCTTCGTTTTCCCAATTAATAAGCGGCGCGTATGGTAGTCTGAAAAGTCATCTTCGACAGACACACGACAGTCGCTAGCTTGGATAGGTTGTTTAGATAAAATCGCTACCCCTTCCGCATAACGGTCATAACCAATGTGACTAGCAGTCCAAGACCAATAGTAGCTACGTCCTCTTTCTTTCAATAACTCTGTTAAGACATAAGCGAAGTTATCAACATGAATGGGACGTTGTTTAGCTACAGCTTGAAAAAACTGATCGGTTGTTGCTTGTTTAGAATCGAGAAGTTGATTCACTTCTTGTAATGCAACAACTTCATAATCCATTTCAATAATCCGGTCGGCCAACTGTATTAGTTTTTCATTGGCCTCCTCTTCCATCCAGCTGTGTGTATTTAACGTCATGATATAAGTCATAGTCTCTTCCTTTCTAATGACACAAAAAGCCAGGAATCACTTCCCAGCTTTTTGTTTATTTATCTGATTAGCTTTCAAAATAACCAATAACAGCTTTTGCATCTTGCTGTCCTTCTTGAGTGAGTTGGTAAGATTGTACCTTATCTCCATTGGTTAAAACAACAACGATCGTTGTTTCTTTTCCTTCAGCCTTAACAGCTTCTAAGTTCATCTCTGCCAATAAGTCTCCAGCAGCAATGGTTTGTCCTTCTTCAACATGCAAGTTAAAAGCTGCTTCTTTTAATTCAACGGTATTTAATCCCATATGAACTAAAACATCTACACCCGATGCCGTTTGCAAACCAATGGCATGCTTAGTCGGGAAAACAGAAACGACTTTACCAGCAACTGGGGAATAAACCAGCTTATCTGTTGGTTCAACAGCAAATCCGTCTCCCATCATTTTCCCTGCAAAAACGGGATCGTTAACCTTTTCAATGGCAATAATGTTACCAGTAGCTACACTCAATAAATCTGTTTTTTCACGCTGCATTGAGTTATCAGATGTATATGCTGGTAATGCTACACCGGAATCCAATAAATCTTGAATATCAGATTTTAAGACATCTGCTTTAGGTCCATAGACCGCTTGAACGCCTTTATCTTTCACTATCAGTCCCATTGCGCCAAGTTTTTTCCATTCTAGCTCCTGAGCAACATCAGCGTTTTCTTTTACAGTTACACGTAGGCGTGTCATGCACGCATCCACATCAACAATATTGTCGCGTCCACCTAGTAGTCCAACAATAGACGCTGCTTGACTATCAACTGCTGCTCCATTTGATGAAGGTGTTGTTTCTGCATCCACCTCATAATTTCCATTACGGCCTGGTGTTGCAAAGTTAAATTTACGAATCATGAAGCTCGCTAAGAAATAAGTTAAGACACCATAAGCAATCACTACAATAACAAAATAAATCAAATCAGCACTCAGCCCTGCTTTAATTGCAAGTGGTGTTCGTGTCAATAATTCAATATTACCAAAAGAATGCAAACGTAGTGGCAAGATATCTGCCATCGCAAATGCAGTCCCTTGAATAAAGGCATAAACGACATACAATGGCACTGCCGCAAACATAAACATAAATTCAAGCGGTTCTGTTACACCTGTTAAGAAAACAGCTAATGCTGCTGAAATATACATGGATTTGTAGGCACCACGTTTGTCTGCATCGACATTTTTAAACATAGCTAAAGCAAGTCCCATTAAAATACCTGATGCACCAATCATTTGTCCAACTTTAAAACGAGCTGGCACCCAACCATTGATGACATACTCATACTGTGATGCATCAACACCACGCAAGTTTACTAAGTCAGTTGCCCATGCTAACCACAATGGATCCTGACCAAATACTTGTGTACCTGCCTGTGCGCCAGAAAGAATCGTATATGTGCCACCTAATTGCGTGTAGTTAATTGGAATCGTCAACATATGGTGTAAGCCAAATGGTAGTAGCAGACGTTCTAACGTTCCATACAAGAATGGTGCTAAAACAGGTGCAGAGTCTTGCGACTGCGCAATCCATAAACCAAAGTTGTTGATTCCTGCTTGAATATACGGCCAAACAACAGCTAATCCTAGTGAAATCACTGCCGACCATAGAATCACCACAAACGGGACAAAACGTTTACCATTGAAGAATGATAACGCATCTGGCAGCTTACGGAAATTATAGTATTTATTGTAAGCCATTGCGCCAACAAAACCGGCAATAATCCCAACAAATACACCCATATTAAGCGCTGGCGCTTCAAGTACACTCGTAAAGAATCCGTTTACCATAATCTTTGTACCAAAGAAAGTATGAGTAAATGCTTCTGGATCATTTAGCATATCCCCTGTGACACCAAATAAACTTCCGGTAATACGGTTAATTAAAATAAATGCAATTCCTGCTGAAAATGCACCACCCGCACGTTCCTTAGCCCAGCTTCCCCCGATGGCTAAAGCAAATAACAAGTGAAGATTGCCAATGACTGCCCAACCAATGTTTTCAATCACACTAGCAGTTGTTGTTAGCAACGCTAGGTCTGCATTAATCAGTGGTAATGTTTTACCAATACTAATCATTAAACCTGCTGCCGGCATAACGGCAATTACAACCATCAATGCTTTTCCAAATTTTTGCCAAAATTCAAAATTAAATACTTTTTTCAAACTATTTCCTCCTCAACTTTCCGATGCATAACGCAAACGGTTTCGTTAAAATATATTATAGTATCTCTCAAACAATTTGTAAACCCTTAATACCAAGTTTAAAACACAATATTTATTTAATAAAATTAATAATTCAATGAACCTCTTGACTACGCAACCGGTTGCGTCTATTATTAAGG
This sequence comes from Jeotgalibaca arthritidis, assembly GCF_011100465.1. NCBI lineage: Bacteria > Bacillati > Bacillota > Bacilli > Lactobacillales > Carnobacteriaceae > Jeotgalibaca > Jeotgalibaca arthritidis. Next base: position 1,441,257 of record NZ_CP049740.1, on the reverse strand, counting down.
CAAGTATTTATTAATTTATTAGGAGGAATTATGAATGAATAACGTACAACGTCTCTTCAATGTTGACCCATGGAAGGTATATACAAATACACTCGACCGGGAAAATTTACGCTTGCAAGAATCATTAACAAGTATTGGTAACGGTTATATGGGGATGCGTGGAAATTTTGAAGAATCTTATTCTGGTGACCACCATAAAGGGACTTACCTTGCTGGTGTCTGGTACCCCGACAAAACACGTGTTGGTTGGTGGAAAAATGGCTACCCTGAATATTTTGGTAAAGTGATTAACGCGGTTGACTTTGCGTCCATTGACTTGTATGTCAATGATCAAGCAGTTGATTTAGCAACTATGGATCCAGAAGAATTTTATTTGGAATTAGATATGAAGACTGGTGTTCTCACTCGCCATTTTACTCTAACTATTAATGATGTTACTGTTCGCTTTAATTTTGAACGGTTCTTGAGTTTGACGAAAAAAGAAATCGGCGCATTTCGACTAACCGTTGAAACCTTATCAGGGAACGGCTCATTAAATGTCGTATCAAAACTGAACGGTAACGTTCAAAATGAAGATAGCAACTATGGCGAAATGTTCTGGGAAGAAATCGAGACACAACCGTCTCACCTAACCATGCGTACCATCCCTAATCCATTCGGGGTGGACCAATTCACCGTAACAGCAGCTATGCAAAACCGTACAACTGTTACATCTGAACCAGCACAGTCTAGTCTTTTAGCTGAAGAATCCTTTGATTTTGAATTAGCAGAAGGAACAACCATTCAATTAGATAAATTCGTCGCTATTGTTACTAGCCGAGACATTGAAGAAAACCAGCAAGTAGCTGTTGCAACGGGTCTATTAACTGACCTAACAGAAACTTACGAAGAATTAAAAGCTGCCCATGCTGCTGCCTGGTTAGAGCGTTGGAAGTTAGCAGATGTGGTTATTGATGGTGATGTTGCAGCCCAACAAGGGATTCGTTTCAACCTCTTCCAGCTGTTTTCAACTTACTACGGTGAAGATGAGCGTTTAAACATTGGACCAAAAGGCTTTACAGGTGAAAAATATGGTGGTGCAACTTATTGGGATACAGAAGCTTATGCCGTACCACTTTACTTAGCTTTAGCTGATTCAAGTGTAACGAAAAATCTATTGAAGTACCGCTACAACCAGCTAGATGGCGCTATTCATAATGCTCGTCAACAAGGTTTAGCTGGCGCTTTGTATCCAATGGTGACATTCACTGGCGTTGAATGCCATAACGAATGGGAAATTACTTTTATGGAAATCCATCGTAACGGTGCTATTCCTTACGCTATTTACAACTATACTAACTACACTGGCGACGACAGCTACTTGAAAAAAGAAGGGCTTGAAATCCTTCTCGAAATTTCACGTTTCTGGGCAGACCGCGTTCACTTCTCTAAACAAACAGGCAAATACATGTTTCATGGCGTAACAGGACCAAACGAATACGAAAATAACGTTAATAACAACTGGTTCACGAATACAATCGCAGCTTGGGTGCTACGTTACACCATCGAAAATTATAAAAAGTATCAAGACACTGCAACGATTACGATTTCTGCCGACGAACTAGCGACTTGGCAAGACATCGTAGACAACATGTACTATCCTATTGACCCTGAGACAGGTGTCTTTATCCAACATGATACATTCATGGACAAAGATTTAATGGCAGTTTCTGAGGTTGATCCTAAGCATCTACCATTAAACCAAAATTGGTCATGGGATCGCATTTTACGATCTTGCTTCATTAAACAAGCGGACGTCTTGCAAGGTATTTATTACTTCGGCAATCAGTATACTGAAGAAGAAATTCGTAAAAACTTTGCATTCTACGAGCCAATGACCGTTCACGAGTCGTCACTTTCCCCTTCTATTCACGCTATTTTAGCTGCTGAATTAGGGATGGAAGAAAAAGCTGTTGAGATGTATCAACGTACAGCTCGACTTGACTTAGATAACTACAACAATGATACAGAAGATGGCCTTCATATTACATCCATGACAGGAAGTTGGTTGGCGATTGTTCAAGGCTTTGCTCAAATGAAGACTTGGAACGAAACCCTATCTTTTGCACCGTTTGTGCCCGCTTCATGGAATAGTTATGCCTTCCATATCAACTATCGTGGCCGCTTATTATTAATTACAGCTAACAAAGAAACCGTATCAATCGACTTACTAGAAGGTGAAGCACTAGCACTTCATTTGTATGGTGAAGCTGTTACATTAACAGATCGACTTGAAGTTGAAACAAGGGGGAAATAACAGATGTTTGAAGCCGTATTATTCGATTTAGATGGTGTCATTACAGATACCGCTGAGTACCACTACCAAGCTTGGAAAGGTTTAGCTAACAAACTAGGTATTGATATTGATCGCCGTTTCAATGAAAAACTAAAAGGAGTCAGTCGTGAGGATTCATTACAATTGATTCTTGAGCATGGCGGACAAACTGGACGCTATAGCGATGCAGAGTTTCAAGCCTTCGCAAAAGAAAAGAATGATTTTTACGTTGACTCCATTCAAGCTTTTTCAGCTAACGATATTTATCCAGGTATTCTAAATCTTTTAAAAGAACTAAAAGACAAAAACATTAAAATCGCCCTAGCATCTGCTAGCAAAAATGGTCCTTTCTTACTCGAGCGTATGGGACTAACTGAGTACTTTGATGCCATTGCTGATCCAGCTGCTGTTAAAGAAGGAAAGCCCGCTCCTGATTTATTTTTACTAGCGTCAGAATTAATTGGGGTTCCTATCCAACATTGTATAGGAATTGAAGATGCTAAAGCTGGTATTCAAGCGATTCATGCAGCAGGCGCTCTTCCAATCGGTGTTGGGACAGCAGAAGATTTGGGTAAGGATATCCCCCTTGTTTCTGATACAAGTCTATTGTCTTATGATTATTTGGTTTCAGAATGGCAGCAGACAAACGCCTAAAATAGTAGTATAATAGATAAAATAAAGAAGGAGGATAATCATGACGATTACTGTAAAAGATGTGGCGAAACGTGCCGGTGTTGCGACATCGACTGTTTCTCGGGTCATTAACGATCACCACAGCATTTCACCTGCTACTAAGAAAAAAGTTCGCAAAGTGATGGAAGAAATGGGTTATGTACCAAACAAAACCGCCCAAAACTTAGGTAAAGGTTCTGCAAATGCAATCGGCGTTATTCTTCCTCCCTTCGATTCAAAAGAACGGCTAGGAAATCCCTTTTATTTGGAGATTATCGAAGCCATTAACGAAGAAGCCCATAAACATGGGATGGCAACGGCCATCGCTTCTGCACGCGACTTTGATCATTTACTTTTAAATGTTAAACAGATGCATTTGCAACGGCAAGTCGATGGCTTCATCCTTCTTTATTCAGATCGGTCTGATCCTATCGTTGATTACTTAACGAAACATAAGATTCGCTTTACGTTAGTCGGCCAACCTTACAGACATGAAGAGAAGATTTCTTACGTCGATAATGACAACCAACTACTCGGAAAGCACGCAACCGATTATTTAATTAGAAATGGTCACAAGCGTATTTTATTTATTAGTAATACAACCGAGGAAATCTTGTATTTCGAACGTTACTTTGGTTATCAAAAAGCATTAATGCTGGCTGGACTTGACGTTTTCCCAGCAGTTACCTTGTTAGGTCCTGAAGATTACATGCACTTCGGCGATCATTTAAAAGAAACGAAAGCAACGGCAGTTGTTGTGATTGATGATATCTTTGCCCTTCGTATCATTCAACTAGCTGAATTACATCATTACAAAGTACCTGATGATTTGTCACTCATTAGTTTTAACAATTCTATTTTCGCAACATTGACGCACCCTTATTTAACAAGTGTCGATGTTGCCATACCAGACTTGGGTCGCCACGGCATCCAGGCCTTAATTAAGCAATTAAAAGAACCTGATCAGCCTTCAGCAGGCCTGAGAGTTGTCGTACCCCATCAATTGGTGGAGCGCGAAACCGTTCTAGATATTAATGAAAAAAAGGATTGAGTCTGAGGCTCAATCCTTTTTTATGTGGTAGAGCTTTTTTAAAGCTGTATCGACCATCCTTATCTACTATTAACGTTTGCCAAGTTCTTCAGCTAGTAATTTGTTTACCATACCTGGGTTTGCTTGACCTTTTGTTTGTTTCATAATTTGACCAACAAGGAAGCCTTTTGCACGGTCTTTCCCTGCTTTAAAGTCTTCGATTGATTGTTGGTTACCATCTAAGACAGCATTGATAATTGGTAGAAGTTGTGATGGATCGGATAATTGAATCAATCCTTCTTTCTCAACGACTTCCTTAGCATCGCCGCCTTTAGTTGCCAACAAACGGAATACTTTTTTCGCAATTTTCGAGCTGATTGTACCGTCAGCAATTAATTGAATCATTCCTGCTAAGTTAGCTGGTGTTAACTTAGTGTCGTGTAGTTCTAGTTTCTCACTGTTTAGGTAAGCAGAAACTTCACCCATCAACCAGTTCGATGCTTGTTTTGGATCTGCGCCTGCAGCAATTGTTCCTTCAAAGAAATCTGACATTTCTTTTGAAAGGGTCAATACCATTGCATCGTATTCAGGTAAGTCGTATTGATTGATGTAAACTTGACGACGTTCTTTCGGCATAATTGGTAATTCTGCACGAACTTCTTCAAGCCATTCTTGTGAAATTTCTAAAGCTGGTAGGTCTGGCTCTGGGAAGTAACGGTAGTCACTTGAACCTTCCTTAACACGCATTAATAATGTTTCACCTGTTGTTTCGTCAAAACGACGTGTTTCTTGTTGAATCACGCCACCTGCATTCAATACTTTAGCTTGACGTTTTTCTTCGTAAATCAAACCACGGCGAACAAAGTTAAATGAGTTTAGGTTCTTTAATTCAGCTTTTGTTCCGAACTCTTCTTGACCATATGGACGAAGAGAGATATTAGCGTCACAACGCATTGATCCTTCTTCCATCTTCACATCAGAAACGCCTGTGTACATAATAATTTCGCGCAATGCTTCCAAGAAAGCGTAAGCTTCTTCTGGTGAGCGAATATCTGCTTCAGTAACAATCTCAATCAAAGGTGTTCCTTGGCGGTTCAAGTCCACATAAGAATAACCATCTGATCCATGGGTATTTTTACCAGCATCTTCTTCTAAATGCACGCGGTTAATACGGATTTTCTTTTTCTTACCATCTACTTCAATTTCAACCCAGCCGTCGTAACCGATTGGTGTATCCATTTGAGTAATTTGGTAAGCTTTTGGATTATCTGCATAGAAATAGTTTTTACGGTCAAAGTAGTTATTTAGGTTAATGTCACAGTTCAAAGCTAAAGAAGCTTTCATTCCGTAACCAATGGCACCTTCATTAATAACTGGCAAGACCCCTGGGTAACCCCAGTCAATAACGTTTGTATTTGTATTTGGTTCTGCCCCAAAATGTGCTGGAGATGGGGAGAACATTTTTGATTCAGTTTTTAATTCCACATGGACTTCAAGTCCAATGACTGTTTCATAATTCATCTCAGTTTCCTCCTACAGGTTTGGGTGTTTTGTATGGTAGTCATTTGCTTGTTCTAGTGCAAATGCAGCTTGGTATAATTTTTCTTCTTCAAAATAGTTCCCAATCAATTGAATACCAATCGGCATGCCATTTTCTGCAAAACCACCCGGTACGGAAATCGCCGGAACACCAGCCAAGTTAACAGTAACAGTCAATAAATCTGACATATACATTTCAACTGGGTCTTTTTCGAATTTCTCTCCCAAGCCGTAAGCTGTTTTTGTTGTGGTTGGTCCTAGGATAAAGTCATAACCTTCAAAAATACGAGCAAAGTCGCGTTTAATTAAGGTACGAATTTGTCCTGCTTTCTTAAAGTGAGCATCATAGAAACCAGCACTCAATGAGAATGTTCCTAGCATGATACGACGTTTTACTTCCATACCAAAGCCTTCTGAACGGCTGTTAACATACATATCTTCAAGCGTACTTGAGTTTTCAGAACGGTAACCATAACGAACACCGTCAAAACGTTGCAAGTTTGATGATGCTTCTGAAGACGCAATAATGTAGTAAGCAGGAATACCGTATGATAGTGTCGGAAGTGACACTTCTTCAACGATTGCGCCCATTTCTTCATATTGGCGAGCAGCTTTTTTAACGGCTTCTTGAATCTCTTCAGATACACCATTTTGGAAGTATTCTTTTGGTAGAGCAATCTTCATACCCGCTACTTTACCATTTAAGTTAGCGCTGAATTTTGGAACCTCTAGTTTAACACTTGTTGAATCTCGTTTGTCATAACCACTAATTGCTTCAAGCATAATCGCATTATCAGTGACATTACGAGTCAATGGTCCAATTTGGTCTAAACTTGATGCAAAAGCAATCAAACCATAGCGTGATACACGACCATAAGTTGGTTTCATCCCAACAAGACCATTGAAGGCTGCTGGTTGGCGGATTGATCCACCTGTATCCGTTCCAAGAGATGCTAATACTTCTCCTGATGCAACAGCTGCAGCTGATCCACCTGAAGAACCACCAGGAACTTTTGTTAGATCCCATGGGTTTTTAGTCTTTTTAAAGTAAGATGTTTCGGTTGATCCGCCCATTGCGAATTCATCCATGTTCAATTTACCAACGTTAACAGCTCCTGCTGCTTTCAATTGAGACACAACGTTTGCGTCATAAATCGGAACAAAGTCCTCTAACATACGACTTGCTGCTGTTGTTGTTAAGCCATCAGTCACGATGTTATCTTTAATCGCCAAGGGAATTCCGTTTAAAATATTTTCTGCTGTATAGCCTTTTTCATCAGCTGCTACTGCTTGTTTTAATGCTTCCTCTTCATTTAAAGCAAGGAATGCATCCACTTTAGGATCAGTTTCAGCAATGCGTTTAAACGCTGCTTTTGTTAATTCAACTGACGTATATTCTTTGTTAACTAGTCCTTCATGTAGGCTGCTAATTGTTTGATCGAAGATACTCATGCGCCTTCCTCCTCACCGTCAATCATAGCTGGTACTTGAATCATGCCATCTTCTGCGGTTTTTACATTTTTAAATAATAGGTCACGATCGGTACCTTTTTCAGCAATATCTTTACGCAATACGTTCTTCAATTCAAAACCATGCGTTGTGACAGGAATATCAGTTGTATCAACTTCATCTAATTGTTCAACCATATCAATAATATCACTTAGTCCTTTAGTGAAGGCTTCAATCTCATCACTACGAAATTCTAACTTTGATAATTTCGCTACATGGCGTACTTCTTCTTCAGTAATTGCCATTGTTTTCCCCTCTTTCGTTCATCAATTCTTATGATTGCTACTCTGCTCTATTCTAGCACAAAAGTAGCCCTCTTCCTCTTTAATGTTCACTTTTCTATTCAAAAATATGGAAATTAAAGGTCTGACTGCCTTGGTTTCGTGATAAAAAGGCTTCTATACCATCAATAGACTGAATTTTAATTTGAATCGCAGCTTGTTGTGGCAAATATTGAGTGGCTGCGTCAGTCACCTGTTGGGTAAAAGCAATCATTTCCGTTACGCCATAAAATTGGGTCATAATATTAATTTCCAAGCTTTGTAACTGGCTATTTGAATAACGACCGACACCCGTTACCCCACTTAAATTAGGGAAAAATTCTTGGATTTCGTTTTTAAAGTTAGCAAAGTGTGATGCATCTTCAGATTCGACAGAATTGGGAAACAGCACTTTTTTATCATTGCGCTCTACCCATTCTTCTATCTTGTTACCACTTGATGACAAGCCTTCGTGCGTATACAGGCCACCTGCTAAACTATCTTGCTCTGATTGAACAAAGATCCCAACGACAATTGGAATATCGCCTAGTCCTTCTACAGAGCGTAAACGAGACACAATCTCATTGCCGTATTTTTTAGCATTTTCAATAACTGTTTCTTGGTTTAATTCTTGTTCATAGTTATTGATCAACTCTTGTTCATTTTTAACGCTATAGTAATCCGTGGCATTCATCGCTAAACCAATCGCAATCCCACCTAACTCAAAGCCCTTTTCGGTTTGAATCATATAGTTTTGTTCAAGGATTTGAGACAAATAAATAGGAATACGTTTGTCGGGATCAGTTTCGCCGTTTCCTTCTGGGTTCAGCCCATTGGGATTATCTTCTGATTTTCTTCCCAACCACTCAGTTGCTGTATCTGCCGTAATAATTTGACCTTCTTGGAAAAAATACTCATTCGTTGAAAACACATTTTTTGAAATGTCTAATAACTCTGACTCAAAGTCTTTCATATTAATACTTGAATTTAAATTGAGGCTGACACCACGGTTTTGGCTAGTCTGATACTTACCATCAACAATTAAAGCTCGATAATAATCATTGGACAATTGGTTAGACGTGGTTTCTGCAGGTACAGTATCGGGGGCTTTTTGACTGATTGGTTCTGATTCACTTAACTGCGTACAGGCTGTTAAGCTGACTAAGGTTATTCCTAATAGGGCTATTCGCCAGGTTTTTCTATTCATTTTCACTTGTTTCACTTCTTTCTAAGTGCTGTAGCATCTCTTCTTCCGTCCAAACGGCAACATCAAGTGACTGGGCCTTGGTTAATTTGCTACCTGCATCTTCTCCAGCAACCAATATGTCTGTTTTCTTTGAAACACTACCGGTTACCTTTCCGCCTAAGCTTTCAATCATCTCTGTGGCTTCCTGACGGTTATAACGTGTCAACTTACCGGTTAGAACGACAGTCTTGCCTGCCCAAACCGATGCTTCTTCACTAATAGTCGCTGTAGGTCGTCTGCCTTTAAAGGTCAAGTTAACACCATTACTGCGGAAGGACTCAATCAAGTCATGCACTTCCTCTAGGCTAAAGAAAGCAACCACGCTCTCGGCGATAATATCACCAAAGCCTTCAATAGCTGCTATCTCTTCCTTAGTAGCAGTCATGAGGTTATCGATACTGTCAAAGGCTTCCGCCAGCATACGAGCTGCTTTTGAACCAACATTACGAATACCTAAACCAAAAATTAATCGCTCCACTGAATTACTCTTACTTTCAGCAATAGCCGTTAAAATATTAGTCGCTGATTTTTCTTTTACTTTATCTAAGGTAAGCAATTGTTCCATAGTCAATGTATAGAGGTCTGCCAAGTCTTTAACGAGTCCTTTTTCATACATTTGGCTCACAACTCTCACACCTAATCCGCTAATGTCCATCGCATTACGGGAGACAAAATGAGACAATCCTTCCTTCATCTGAGCAGGACATTTAGGATTCAAGCAGCGTAATGCTACTTCTTCCTCCAAATGAGCTAGCTGACTGTCACAATCTGGACAGCGCTCAGGAATCGGATAAGGGACGCTATCTTCTGGTCGTTTATCTAAAACAACATGTAAAATTTCAGGAATAATATCGCCAGCCTTATGAATCACAACCGTGTCACCTAAGCGGACATCCTTCTCTTTTAATAAATCCACATTATGTAAGCTCGCTCGTTGCACGGTTGAACCTGCGATAAACACAGGGTCCATCACAGCAGTTGGTGTGACAACGCCTGTACGGCCAACTGTCCACTCAATGTCACGAAGCAGCGTTTCTTTTTCTTCAGCTGGAAATTTATAAGCAATTGCCCAGCGTGGTGCTTTTACGGTATAGCCAATTTCTTCTTGAGCAGTAAACTGGTCCACTTTAATCACGATGCCGTCAATATCATAAGACAAGTCTAGTCGCTTGGTCGTCATCTCTTCGATAAAAGTCCAAACATCTTCCATTGATTCGTAGACTTGGTGCTGTGGATTCGTTCGTAATCCCAGTTCAGCTAACTCTTTTAGCAGATGAGATTGCGACTCAACAGCTAATTCAGCAAAATCTGCCGCTCCATATAGGAAGATACTTAAGTTACGCCTGGCCGTCACACGAGAATCCAATTGACGCAGCGAACCTGCTGCAGCATTTCTTGGATTGGCAAAAATATCTTGTCCTTTTTCATCGCGTTCTTCATTTAACTTAGCGAATGACGCTTTGGGCATATAACATTCGCCCCTTACTTCAAAGGAGTAAGGCTTGTTAAGGCGTAAGGGAATGGCTTTGACGGTACGCAAGTTTTGCGTAATATCTTCACCAATAACGCCATCTCCTCTAGTTGCTCCTCTTTCAAAAACACCATTTTCATAACGAAGCGAAACCGCTAAGCCGTCAATTTTCAATTCACAAATGTAGCGAATCGGTTGATCGGTTAGCTTCTTCACCCGTTGGTCAAAAGCCAGTAAGTCTTCTTTATTAAAGGCATTACCAAGACTCAACATCGGCACATCATGACTAACTTTCTCAAATCCGGGTAAAATCTGCCCACCAACGCGCTGGGTTGGGGATTCCTTAGTGATCAGTTCTGGATAATCGGTTTCGATAGCAACTAATTCATGGTAAAGCTTGTCATATTCAGCATCAGAAATAAGTGGTTGATCCAGAACATAATAGGCATGACTGTATGTTTGTAAGCTTTGACGTAATTCTGCTACGCGTTTTTCAGCTTCTATTAAAGTTAATTTTTTCATTTTGATTTGCAAAGAGAATCCACAGCTTGTTAACAAACTGGCAGATTGTCTTTTCCCTCCTAATCTCTTTAGACTTTTTCTATCGGTGCAAAGGATGCTAATAATCGTTTAATTCCGACGCCTTGGAAAGCAATATCCAATTGAAGGCCATCTCCTTCGCCAGTTGTTTGAACAACGACACCGGTTCCCCATTTTTTATGACTTGCTTTGTCACCCACACGCCAAGCTAACTTGTCAGCACCGCTGTTTCCTGTCTGGTTGACTTGTTGAACGGGCTTGGCAGGTGTTTTTGGAGCAGGTTGAGCTTCACTAAAGGCACGGTCGTAGCGATCATTTTGCCAGCGTTGACGGTAAGTCGTCGCTGGTTGTTGACTACTAAATGAGGCGCTCCTCACTTGACTAGCATACTCTAAAGAGTCATCACCAATCTCTTCAATAAAACGCGATGGTGGATTGTTTTGAGTCCGTCCATATAAGAGACGGCTGTAAGCATTGGTTAAATATAATTTTTCTTCTGCACGTGTAATCCCAACATAGGCTAAACGACGTTCTTCCTCCATATCAGACTCTTCCATTAATGAACGGAAGGATGGGAAAATCCCTTCCTCAACGCCAATGACAAAGACAACCGGGAATTCCAGTCCTTTAGCTGCATGCAAGGTCATTAAGGTCACTTCTTCTTGCGGTACTTCTTCAACTTGATCTAAATCAGATACAAGAGCCAAGTCCGTTAAGAAAGTTGTTAAATCAGCGTCTTCTTGCATTTTTTCAAATTCTTGTGTCACAGAGAGGAACTCGTTAATATTATCGATTCGTGCTTCAGATTCTAGCGTATTCTCTTCTTTTAGACGTTCAATATAGGCCGTTTGTTTTAACAGTTCTTCAACAATTTGTGTAACCGTTAAAAATTCAGCTTGTTTTTGTAATTGCACCATCATTTGAGCGAATTTAGCGGTCTCTTTAGCTGCTTTACCTGTTAAAGGTGACAAAGGAACATTTTGGGCTGCTTCTAGGTAAGAGTAATTGTAAACATTAGCAAACTGATACAACTTCTCCAAACTCGCTGCACCAATTCCACGTTTAGGCACATTAATAATGCGGTTAAAGCTCAAATCATCAGCTGGGTTGGCAATCAAACGAAGATAGGCCATCACATCTTTAATCTCTTTACGGTCGTAGAACTTATGTCCGCCAACCATTTTATAAGGAATATTTGATTTAACCAGTGTATCTTCAATAACACGAGACTGGGCATTGGTCCGGTAGAGAATAGCAAAATCACCATATTGACGTTTCTGCTCTCGAACAGCGTCTAACATGGTTGAGACAATAAAGCGCGCTTCATCATGCTCTGATTGGGCACGGTAATAATGGATTAATTCTCCGTCATCATTATCTGTCCATAGCATCTTATCTCGGCGGTTACTGTTATTTTTAATGACATTATTTGCCGCTTGAAGAATACTTTTTGTTGAGCGATAGTTTTGCTCTAACAAAACAACTTTGGCATTAGGATAGTCTTTTTCAAAGTTTAAAATATTCGACATATCAGCCCCACGCCAACCATAAATACTCTGATCAGCATCCCCAACCACACAAATATTATGTAGTTTTTTAGCAATTAAATTAACTAAACGGTATTGAGCATAGTTGGTATCTTGATACTCATCAACGTGAATATATTGGAATTTATGTTGGTAATAAGCCAATGTCTCAGCATCTTTTTCAAAGAGTTTCACCACTAACATAATTAAATCATCAAAGTCCATAGACTGTGCATTTTCTAAAGCACGTTGATAGGCTTGATAACACTCTGCTGCAATATTATCAAAGTAGTTGCCAGCTGCCATATTAGCATATTCTTCGGGTGTCAGTAGTTCGTTTTTTGCGGTTGAAATTTTACCTAAAATTGCGCGCGCTTCAAACTTTTTAGGATCGAGATTTTTGTCTTTTATAATTCGTTTCATAAGACTTTCAGTTTCACTTTGATCACAAATCGTAAAGTTTTTACTGTAGCCAATTTTTTCAGCTTCGCGACGAAGAATGCGGACACACATGGAGTGAAAGGTTGAGACCCACATGTCATTGCCTGCAGTGCCGACTAAACGGATAACCCGTTCTTTCATCTCATTAGCGGCCTTATTAGTAAAGGTTATTGCTAAAATATTCCAGGGGTTTACCAATTTTTCTTGTAGTAAATATGCCATTCGGTGAGTCAAAACGCGAGTTTTACCACTTCCTGCCCCTGCCATAATGAGTAATGGCCCTTCTGTAGCCACTACAGCTTCTTTTTGTCTAGGATTCATCCCATTCAATAGTTTCTGTTCTTGCACGACGGCCATCCTTTCTGTTGATACAAGCTTTTTTCTAGTTGTATGCATCATGCTTTAGTCTATCATTTTACAACTTTATGGGCAACGAAACGACTAAATTTTTATTAAGCTTTAAAGGGCAATAGTGGGCCTAAAAACAAAAAAAACTCCAGCTAGAAACTAGCTGGAGCCATTCATGGTTATTGTGGGAAACCAATGAAGGGTTTGGGTACATTTAATATACCCCACCTTCATTGATTAACCGTTAAAAGAATGTAAAGTATTTGTAAAGTTTACTCCCATTCCCATTTTCGGTCGAAATCTTCAATATGGTCTACTTGAGCAACCACATAACCGATTGCTTTGTTGGCTTTTTCGTTATCACTCGGATAAAAGGTTACCTTCCACTCTGGATGAAGCGGAAAATGCTCTTTAAATACATCCAACTGTTCGCGGTAAAGATAGCGAATAGTAACAGCGCGTTGTGGTGTTAATTCTGGCAGCGGTAAATGGCAGACTAAGCGAATTAAGGCTTCATATTGAGAAAACGCACAACTTTCACTTAGAAAATGGTTGGCTTCTTGAGGATTAACACCTACTCGTTTGACATAAAGCATTCCCGAAGGCGTCATAAACAATTCGATAGTCACTAAGCCAACTAATGCCATCCCACCTGCGACAGCGTGTGCCATCATTTGAACAGCCTGATTAACATCATTCGATACTCTAGCCGGCGCATGTACAGCCAGCAACTTGCCATCGCCAACAACCTTTTCTACTAAAGGAAATAAACTAACCTGACCATCCGCATCCACAGCTGCTGTCATCGTTAACTCCTTATCAAAGGCAACCCAAGACTCTAACAGCAAGCTTCCGGTTTTTAGCATTCGTTCAGCATGATAAAAGTCTTCTTCACTATATAAAACCATATTCGGTATTTGATTAGCTTCGACCCGAATGGCTTTTAAAACGCAAGGAAAGCCAATTGATTTTACAGCTTCCTGCAAGTCCTCTAAGCTAGTAATCGTTGCATAAGGCGTCACATTGATATTTAAGGATTCTAAAAATACTTTTTCAATCAAACGGTCCTGTGTAATTGATAGCATGTCTGATAATTGGGGCATAGGTAAATAACCTTTAACACTAGCTAATGGTTCGGTATCAACTTGATCTGATTCAAATACTAACACATCAGACTGATTGGCTAGGTCAATCAATTTCTCCGTTTCCATTAAGCTGCCTGCCATCACTTGGTCTGCCAACTTAGCAACCTGCTGGTCAGGTTTATCTGTTAAAAGGATAGAATGATAGCCCATTCGCTTTGCTTCTAGAAGTAAAGAATAGGCAGTCATCCCACTACCGATTATGCCAATTCTTTGTCCTGGTAATCGTGTTTTTGCCATTTTATCACCTCAATTGCCTGTCATCATTTACAACTTAATCATATTTATAGAGTTCATGTTCTTCAATCACTTGAATCAGTTTTTGGGGGTAGTCTGGGTCTGTTGCATAGCCCGCTTCGCGAAGGGCATGGGCGGCTTCTTCATAGCTATTCGCTTCAATGACACCGTGGTAGAGTTCATGATTCCAACTTGTCCCATTTACCATCAATACAGCATGATCTTCAATCGAAGCCGCCAGATTTTCATAGACTTTAAAATTAGCGGTAATCGTTAACCACTCACCATCGTAAAATTCTAGTGTTTCCAGTGCGACAACGGAATCATTCTCGCCACCTTTTACACCATAGAGATTATTATAATGAGCAGCTAAATCACTGGAACCCCAATCCGATTCTAGTATAGCTTGAGCAATACTCAAACTAGCGCGAACACCGTAGCGATCTTGCATAGCTTGGGCAATGGGGGCAATTGTTTCAATAAAGCCGCCATCATTGCTCGTTTTCTCAATCTGGCGTTGACTACTAAAAGCAGAAAATTGCGTAGCTAAAGCATGGCCAGCCATATAAATGATTAACACACCAAAAAGAAACTGCACTATTTTTTTCTTTAATGCTTGAATCTCTTTTTTGCTTCTTCTCTTTATCTTTTTTTTGGCCATTACTTCCTCCTGGCTTTTTTACACACGTGATGCTTATTCTAATTCGGAGATTTGCTGCTGAATAGCGTCATTCTCTTTCAAAATCTCAATGTATTCTTCTAAAGTTAACTCATTTTCTTTTATATACAAGGCATTTTCAACACCAACATAGCGGAAGTGCCAAGGCTCATAAGCAATAAAGGTAATCGCTTCTTTGCCTTTAGGGTAACGTAAAATAAAGCCATAGTGGGCTGCATTTTCTGCTAGCCATTGTCCCTCAGCTGTTTCCTCAAATGCCTCTACTAAACCGTCTCCTGTGCTAGCGAGCGTAGGCTCTGTAATATCAACTGCCAAACCAGTCGAATGCTCACTGGCATGCGGCAAGGCAATATAGGCTTCTGTTCTGCTTATCGCTTCTTCACTTGAATAGCCTTGGTTAATATAAGTTTGATAGACAGAATCATAGTTGCTTTGTTGGCTTTCAATCGAGCGGTAACCGGATATTAATATAAATTCCATACCTGCCGCTCGCCCGTCAGCCACCATTTGTTCATAGGCATCTGCAATTCTAGCATCAATGGGTTTGCCTTCATAGGTGATATATTGGTCAAAGACCGGATTATCGCTTAGTTGGTTTTCCCGATTAACGAGCATTAAATTCCAATCATCGACATTAGCATCTGGTGTGGGGACAAGTTGTTGCTCGAGTTGTTCCTTCTCAGTTAGTGTGCTGTCGATTGACTCATGACTCGTTTCTTCTTCAACCACTTCGGATTGTTGACTATTATTTATAACGGTTTCTTGATTAGGTGTTGTCTTATTCTGGCAGGAATGCAATACGGTAATTCCTAATAGTAAAACAATCAGTATCGTAAATATATAATTTCTGTTTCGATTTCTTTTTCGATTTTTACGTCGATGCTTTCCAGCCATTTTTAAATCCCTCTTCTATTTCTTGACTCGCTACGGTTGCAATGTGTGGATACTATCAGGGTCATTATCTTCAAACCACTCTAGTAAGTCCACTTTCTTTGTTTCAATTTGTTGACGAATAACACTTGGAAGTCTGAGGTCAATAATGTCCTTATAACTCCAAAAATCATAGTTTGTTTCTAATCGTAAAGATGTGACTGACGGCTTACGAATCGGTTGATCCGTATTAGTCTCTTCAACATTTTTCCATTTTACAGCAGCTATACCAGTCGTCAACCATTTTTTAGCAATCTGGTACTTTAAGAATTGATATTCTCTTACCGGATCATCCGCTACTTCTGGTAGTATCTCTGCGTTACGTGATACCTTTTGGACTAACATCCACTCATAATCAGAAAATAGTTTCGCTACAATCTGCATATTATCAGGTTTCAGTCCATGTTCTCCTTTTTTCCAACGATCCCAACTTTGTGATGAGATCCCTAGTTGTCCAGAATAAAAAGCTTTTTCACTCACATACTGTTCTTTAATAGCATGTAGAACGATCGTAACCAATGCTTGATTCAATCAAAACGCCTCCTCAAACTATAGATATGTCACTATTATAACACCCATTGCGTGCATCCTACAGCTTATAGCCTCATTCTTACAAAAAAATTTAAGAGCGACTTATCTGAGTTTCACTTTAAACAAACCACCTGATAAGGGCTCGCCGTCTTTCTTGGCCGTGGTAATATAAAGGTCGTTTAAGTGTTCGCCACCTAGGCAACATAAAGGCTTGCTCCGTTTTCAACCGTTTGATTATAGCCCATGCTACCGATTAGAAATCGCCCCTTTGGATCAAGCTTACCATCGTTATAGCGTAAACGTTCATCCTGATTAGGCTGGCATAAAAAGGTTCGTTCACTTGTCTCTTTATTAATTTTAAAGATACCCTCTTTTTCAGCAGATAATAACTCATGTTCTCCGTAGAGAACAGCTGCGCCAACTGGCCCCGAAGTGAGGTATGTTCTAATTTCTTTTGTCTGTTCGTTCATAACATAAATCACGTGATCCGTTATGGATACAAAATAAAGCAGTTGATTCTGACTATCCCATACTGGACCTTCCAACAAGCCGTTTTGTGCAAAATAAACAAGTTCTGGTTCAAACGTCTGATACATCTTCGTCATTCCTCTCTTTTTGCCTATCTCTACTATACTGATATTATCCCACATATCAAATGAAGGCCCTTACATTCCAAATTAGAAAACAGCAGTCTGGAATAAGTCCCAAACTGCTGTTTTTAGTATTAAGCGATTGTCGCTTCTTTATACATAATAGATCCAATTTCATAGCCTTTAGCTTCTAGGCTCGTTTGAATAGCCGTTACATCATCGCTTTCCACTTGAATCACGACTTGAATTTTATCGGTTTTGCGGTAAACAGCAACTTGTTGGATGCTGATACCTGCTTCATAAAAAACATTGGTCACTTCTTCAAGGACACCCTTGCGGTCTTCAGCAATATTAATAACCACTCTCACGCCCGGTGTGTAAAATCCTAATACATCAATAAAGGCCTCAAAGATATCTTTTTCGGTAATGATCCCAACAAGTTGGTCACTGCCTTCAACAACTGGTAACACACCGATATTGTTTTGGCGCATCTTCAAAGCCGCTTCTTCGAGTAAAGCTTCTTTATTAATGGTAATGATTTTCTTTTCCATAATGTCAGCTACACTAGTCTTATTAAGTAAGTAGTTGACTTCATGCATATCTAAACTGGTCATCGTTGACGGTGTATTACGACCGATGACACCTTCTGTAATTAAACCGATTAAACGATTATCTTCCACAACGGGTAGGCGGTGAATCTTGTTTTCTTTCATTAAATCTAAAGCGTCTAAAATCTTAGTGTTTGGAGCAATTGTAACTAACTCTTTTGACATATAACTATTGACATCCATTCATTACCCTCCTAGATATGCTTTTTGAACCTCATCGCTCTTCAACAAGTTTTCTCCTGTATCCGACAAGACCACTTTGCCTGTTTCAAGCACGTATCCGCGGCTCGCAATTTCCAAAGCCACTTTGGCATTTTGCTCAATTAGTAAAATAGTTGTTCCTTGCTTTTGAATATCTTGAATAATTCGAAAGATTTCTTTAATAAAGATTGGCGCTAGTCCCATTGAGGGCTCATCGAGTAACAACAATTTAGGTTGAGACATTAAGGCACGTCCCATCGCTAACATTTGTTGCTCGCCACCTGATAGGGTTGACGCATCCTGATTACGACGTTCTGCTAAAATAGGGAAACGTTCAAAAATTTTATCTAAATCTTCTTTTAAACCATCTTTTCCTTTTCGTGTAAAGGCACCTAAATCTAAGTTTTCTTGGACCGTTAGCCCTTTGAAAACATGACGGCCTTCTGGTACTTGGATGAGACGTCGTTCTACAATTTTACGAGCAGGTGTTTTGGTAATGTCTTGTCCTAAATATTCAATGCTACCAGCTGTTGGACGAACTAGCCCAGACAGAGTACGTAGAATGGTTGATTTCCCAGCACCGTTTGCACCGATTAGTGTGACAATTTCTCCTTCATTCACTTCGAAAGAGACATCTTTAACAGCTTGAATCATGCCATATTGGACGGACAGATTATTTACTTTCAGCATTGCTAGTCTCCTCCCAAGTAAGCTTTAATAACTGCAGGATTTTTCTGAATATCTTCAGGGGTTCCTTCTGCAATTAAACGGCCGTATTCCAAACAGTAGATGCGTTCGCATACCGTCATAACAAGCGACATATCGTGTTCAATTAAAACAACCGTAATTTTGAACTGTTGTTGAATTTGACGAATGAGGTCTGTTAATTCAGCTGTTTCTTGCGGGTTCATCCCTGCAGCAGGCTCATCTAAAAATAAAATTTTCGGTTGTGTTGCTAGCGCTCTAACAATTTCTAAACGACGTTGTTCACCATATGGCAAGTTGCGGGCTAATGTATCTGTTTTTCCGTCTAAACGAAAAATCTTTAATAGCTCTAATGCTTCTGCTTTCATGGCTTCTTCATTTTGATAAAATTTTGGTGTTCGGAAAATACTATGTAAGCTACCCACACCTTTTTTACTATGGAAAGCAATTAAAACATTATCCATGACACTCAAATCTTTAAACAGACGAATATTTTGAAACGTTCTTGCTAGCCCTAAGTCAGTAATTTTAAACGGTTTTTTACCATTTAATTTTATTTTTTGGCCATCATTCTCTAGGATGATATCCCCTTCTGATGGCACATAAACACCAGTCAATAAGTTAAAGAAAGTCGTTTTCCCAGCACCGTTAGGCCCAATCAAACCAACTAATTCATTTTCCTCTAATCGAAAATCGACGTTAGACAAGGCAGCAAGACCGCCAAAGTTTTTGGTTAAATCTGTTACTTCTAGTAAACTCATTGTCCTGCCTCCTTATCTGTTTTTGGCTGGCGTTTTTTACGATCAAGCAAAGCTGAAATAGTAAACTCTTTGTTGCCCAATAACCCACCTGGACGGAAAACCATAATCGCAATTAAAGCTAGCGCATAAATAATCATCCGCATCTCTCCAAAGGATTGCAACGATGTATTCAAAATACCAAGTACAACAGCCGCCACAAATGTGCCTGTTACGCTACCGATACCGCCAAATACAACAATGATTAAAATATCAACTGAACGTTGGAATGTAAAATCACTTGGGTTGATTACACTAAAGAATGTCCCATATAACGAACCTGCTATAGACGCCGTTGCAGCCCCAATCATAAAAGCAATTACTTTATACAGAGTCGTATTAACTCCCATTGATTCTGCTGCAATTTCATCTTCTCGAATAGAAATGGTCGCACGACCTGGACTACTCTTAATATAGTTAACTGTTACGATAGTCGATAAAACGACCATGATAAAAGCAACCATAATAAAGGATGTATTCGAATCAAATGGAAAGGCAATACCAGTAATCCCACGTGCACCATTAGTAATATCCGGAATATTAATAATAATAATTCGGATAATTTCAGCCACCCCTAAAGTGGCAATAGCCAAATAGTCACCCTTTAAACGCAAGGTTGGAATACCGACAATCAAAGCCACTAACATAGCTAGAACCGCGCCCACTACTAAACCAAGTAGGAAACCGCCAATACCGTCTACCTTATCGCCAACAATGGCACCGCTATAAGCACCAATGGCCATAAAACCAGCGTGTCCGAGTGAGAACTGTCCAGAAAAACCGATAACCAAGTTCAAACCAACCGCTAAAATAATGTTAATCATAATCGAAACTAAAGTGATTTGGTGAAAGGCAGAAATAGTTCGTGTGCTAACACCTATATACAATGCTACCGCTGCAACAACAGTGAGGATAAGCCAACCCAGATTGTATTTATTAAATTGTTTCATCTGACTCACCTACACTTTCTCTTTTGTATTCTTGCCGAAGATACCAGATGGCTTCACAATAAGGATAATAATCAAGATGAGGTAAACAACTGCATCTTTATACATTGACCCACCGTAAGCACTAACCATTGTTTCAATGACACCAATTAAGTAGCCACCAACCATGGCACCCGGTACAATACCGATACCGCCAAACACAGCTGCTACGAAGGCTTTCAAACCGGGTGTCACACCCATAAGTGGATTAATTGAATTATAGTAAATACCAACTAATACTCCTGCTGCACCTGCTAAGGCAGATCCTAAAATAAAGGTAAAGGAAATGACATTATCCACATTAATCCCCATTAATTGGGCAGCATCCATATCGGTACTAACCGCACGCATGGCTTTACCCATTTTGGTGTATTTAATAATGACTTGTAAAGCAATCATCAAGAAAATAGTTGTTAAAATAATGGTAATTTGTTGGCTATTAATAGCGATGTTACCAAATTTAAAAATGTGATTTTCTAAAGCAGATGGGAAGGCTCTTCTCCCTGCTCCCATAAAGTAAATCATCAAGTTCTGTAATAAATAAGAAACCCCGATTGCGGTAATTAAAGTCGCAATTCGCGTTGCTCCTCTTAGTGGTTTGTAAGCCACCTTCTCAATCAAAACACCTAGAATCGCACAAAATAACATGGATAGAATAAGCGCTGGTACAAGACTAAGCCCAACATTACTAATTAAGCTATAACCAACATAAGCACCGACCATGTAAATATCACCGTGTGCAAAGTTAATCAATTTAATAATACCGTACACCATGGTGTATCCAAGTGCGATTAGCGCGTAGATGCTTCCCAGTGAGACTCCGTTTATCATCTGCTGGATAAAGCTCTCCATAATGACACCTCTTTTTTTCTTTTTAATGATACTTTCCGCAGAAAAGGAGGCTGAGACAGATGTCCTAGCCTCCTTTCGAAAAGCATTAACAATAATAATCTTTATTTCTATGGTTCTACAACTGTATTCGCTACTTCAACACCTTCTTGAAGCTCGATAACGAATGTGTTTTTAATTGGATTATGGTTTTCATCCAATGAGAATGTTCCTGTAATACCTTCAAAGTCTGTAATTGTTGTTAGCGCATCTGTTACATCTTGAGGATCAGTTGATCCAGCTGCTTCCATTGCTGCAAATGCTAAGTTAGCTGCGTCGTAAGCCAAGGCTGCAAATGAGTCAGCCGCTACACCGTAAGTTTCTTCATATTCTGCTAAGAAGTCTTTTACTTTTTGGTCATCGCTATTTGGTGTGAAGTGTCCTGTATAGTACACATCGTTCACATTTTGAGCGCCTGCTAATTCAACCAATACTGAGTTAGCAAAACCGTCTGGTCCTAAAATAGGTTGTTCAATTCCCATTTCACGAGCTTGTTTGATAATCAAACCAGCTTCTTCATAGTAACCTGGGATAAAAATAACGTCGTAGTCTAAGTTACGGATATTTGTTAAAATCGCTTGGAAGTCAGTATCTCCCGTTGAGAATACTTCTTCTTGGACAATCTCACCCGTGAAGACATCTTTAAAGGCATCTGCTAATCCCACACCATAGTCAGTTGAGTTATCAACAACAATAACTGCTTTTGTAGCAGATAGATTGTTTTGAGCAAAGTTAGCTAAAACTTCTCCTTGGAATGAATCTTGGAAACAAACACGGAAAATATATTCCCATACTGTTTCGCCGTCTTTCGTTACAGAGTCACCTGTTGCAGCTGGTAAAATCGCTGGCACACCTGCACGCGTTACAGCTGGTGTTTGAGCATTCGCATCACCTGTTGTTGCAGGTCCGATGATTGCTGAAACATTGTCTTCTGTTGCTAAACGAGTCGCAACACTGGCTGCTTCTTGAGGTTCTGTTTTGTTGTCATAGCTGATGTAAGTAACGTCTTCACCTAAGACACCACCAGCATCATTAATGTTTTCAACAGCAAGTTTTACACCTTGATCCATTGGCGTACCGTATGCACTTGCACCGCCTGATAATTCAAAGTTACCACCAATTACTGCGCCTGACGCATCTGCTGCCCCACCATTTGATGAATCAGAATCTGCCCCGTTTCCACATGCAGCCAATAGCACTGTAGATGCTAGTCCTAACCAAAACTTTTTCTTCATATATATTCCTCCATGTTCAACGCAGTTCATCTTTGCTGTTGATAGTTTATAAAATTAGGAGAATTTCTTTTTTCTCCTTAATTTTTAATGTTCATAGTATAGAATATTCTGACAATTTAAGCAACCTGTTTTTGAACCTTTTTCTTTTTTTCTATCAAAAAGTCAATT
The DNA here is from genome assembly GCF_011100465.1 of Jeotgalibaca arthritidis. NCBI lineage: Bacteria > Bacillati > Bacillota > Bacilli > Lactobacillales > Carnobacteriaceae > Jeotgalibaca > Jeotgalibaca arthritidis. The sequence goes on along the minus strand of NZ_CP049740.1, from coordinate 1,418,664 downwards.
TCCTCCTCCTTTTCATTTTGAAAATCATCTTTTCTTTCATTTTTAAAAAAAATGGAGCTAGCAAGCAACTAACTCCATTTCTTAGACAACTACTCAACTGACTTGAGCGCCTCAATCATATCAACATGTTTTAATTTATAGTGCATAATGACCATAACAATCATAGAAAATAGAATGGTCAACAAGAAAGAATAGAGATAACTCGACAATGAGATGGTAATTGGGAAGAGCATAAAGTCCACTTCAACCATACCTAGGATGACTACGGTTAGTAAACGGCCCAGTCCAAATCCAGCTAAAATCCCTAGTAAACTTAAAATAAGTGTTTCGCGATAAATATACATGCTTACTTCCGTATGATAAAAACCGAGCACCTTAATCGTTGATAATTCTCTAATCCGTTCTGATACATTCACATTGGTCAAATTATAAAGGACGATAAAGGCTAGGGCTGCAGCTGAGATAATCAAGACCACCGTTACTAAATCCAATATTTCCAAAGTATCGGAGAATTGTTTATCGATTGTATCGATAAATGTAATCAAGTTAATGTAGCCTGCTTCCATACTCTCCTCAGCAAACTGTCGTTCCCAGTCCCCTTTTTCTTTAAATGTCAATAATTCTGTGTTGGCCTCGAAGCGTTCAGAAAAAATTTCTTCATATAAAGCTGCCGTTAAGTAGATGGTATGTCCCGTATAATTCTCAGTAATCGCTTGAACCGGCATACGATAGCTCACTTCTTGGTCATCACGAATAACTAATTCATCCCCCACTTCAACGGCCATTAAACGTGCTAGCTTTTCTGTTACGATAATACCGTCGTCAGTTAATTGATAAGATTCATCACTCTTGCGGTCCTTTAACTTTACAAAATCGGCTAAGTTATCCGTTGTCTCTGGCACAAAAATGGTTACATCTTGGGTAGAAATGCTTGGTCGATCTGCTTTATAAGATGCCTGTAAGGTTAATAAACTATTATCCAATTGTGAATAAGCATCTTTCAATTGCTGATAACCTGCTTCAGCCTCAGCCGTTTGATTTTCAGCTAAGGCAACTACCGCATCGTAAGTAGCAATTTCACTAAACTGAATACGTGCCAAGCCAGATATTGAATTGGTAATGGCAAAACCAGTTAGAATGAGAGCCGTACTCCCTGCGACACCAATAATCGTCATGCTATTTCTTAATTTATAGCGAACAAGATTACGAACGGTAATTTTGCCATTAAATCCTAGGTGGTTCCAAATAAATGGCAGCCGTTCGAGTAAGACACGCTTGCCATTTTTTGGTGACTTCGGTCTCATCATTGAAGCTGGGCTTTCTTTTAGGGCGCGGTGAGCTGTATAAGCAGCCGGGCCAATCGTACAAAGTAACGCTACTAGTAAAGATAGGATGCCATAAGATAGGTAGTAGCTAATGTTTAGTTCTGGCAGAGTATATAAGGTGCTGTAGGCTTTTACAATTACTCTTGGGAACAAGTTATAGCCAATTAATAATCCTAAAACTGTTCCTCCAAAACAAGCGGCTGCAGCATAGACTACAAATTTCTTTGCAATATCAAGATTGCCATAGCCTAATCCTTTTAACGTTCCCATTTGTTGACGCTGCTCATCAACCATACGAGTCATCGTCGTAAAACTAACTAAAGCTGCAATCAAGAAAAAGAATATCGGAAAAATGGTTGCAATAGCAGAAATACGATCTGCATTATCACGGTAACTTTGATAACCGGGATTAACTGTCCGATCTTGAACAAAATAAACAGGCGTATCTAAATCTGCTAGCTCTTGCTTGGCTGTCGCCAATTCTGCTTCGCCATCTGCTATTTCATCTTCTGCTTTTATCCGTTCTAACTCAAAGCTAGCAAACCCTTCTGAATAGTCCGCTTCTCCCTCTTCTAATTGTTGAAGAGCATCATCAAGTGCTTCTTGTCCTGCCACTTTCTCAGCGTTCAATTGACTGTATGCCTTATCGATTTCAGCTTGTCCTGACTCAAGTTCGCTAAGACCAGCAGCTAATTCTGTTCGAGCCGCTTCTAATGCATCTGCTTGGTCTTCAAACTGCTTATCCGCCTTAACCACTTGGTTTTGAATGTCTTGCATAGCGAGTTGCACTTTATTTTGTAAGATGTTTTTAGCTTGTGTTAATTCTTTTTGTTTTTGGTCAAGATTAGCCACACTCGTTGCATAGACATTTTTTGCATTAGTCAGCATCTGACCTTGGTCTAATAAATCTGTTTCAGCTTGCTTAATAGTTGCTTGAAGGGTTGAAGCGTTTGATTGGAGTCTACTAACTGTTTCTGTTTGTTGGTTAATGCCAGTCGCTAAGCTGGATTGGAGGCGTTCTTCTTCCGATAAGGGAATGGTATCAGCTGTAGCTTCTCCTTTTAAATAAGCGAGGGTTGAAGCAAACAAATCCGTGCGAGCTCCTTGGTCATTTAGCGCTTGTAAATAGGTCGATTTCTGTTCTTCCGTTAGTGAGTCATAAGGTGTTTGTAAAATTTCCTTCACCAGTTGCAATTGACTCTGACGGTTAGCCAACAAATCTGTTTGTGACTGAAGAGCCGTTTCCGCAGCTGTTAAATCGGATTGGATTTGGTTTAATCGGTCTTTAGCAAGCAGTAGATCTGCTTGTCCTTCTTCCAATAATTGTTCTTGAGCTTGCAAACTTTCACCATAAATTTCAAGTTGGCTTTGGGCACTTTCAACTTCCGCTTCTCCATCCAATAATAATTGGATTTGCTCTCCTAACGCCTTTCCTTCGGGCGTTGGAATTGGATTCTCCGCTAGAGCTTCTATAGAAACTGCCGCATCTAGTTGTTGGAGTAGCTGATCGCGTTGAATTTGCCAATTTGCCTGAGCATCGGCATAGCTTCGGGCATTTTCTTGCCACTGATCCAGACCGCTACGATAGTCTGCCCAAGCTTTATCTAGTTTGGCCTGTTCTTGGGCAAGTTGGGCTTGTCCAGCTGAAATTTCTCTGTCGAAGAGTGCCTGATTTGCCTCATATTCTGCTCTGCCTTCATCCAGTTCTTGGCGGGCCGATAGTAATTCTTCTTCAGCATCCTTCAATTGTTGACGAGCGCTTTCCAGTTCTTTTTCTGCGTCAAATAGCTCTTTACGGGCATCGTTGCGGATTTCATTGATCCGTTCAATCGGCCGGCCATTCAAAGTGACTTCTACTTCATTGGCTTTTTTGTCGACTAAGGATTCATACTCTTCTGTATAAGCGATGAGAGACTCGCTATTGTTAAAGCGTCCATAGACCTCTGAATAAATATCGGCGGTTATATCATCTCTTACAACAACACCGAACCCATCTAAAGTCCCCTTTCCAACAGTAGTATTTCCCCTTGAAATGTTTTCAATATAAATAGGCGAATGAACAAAACCAACCACTGTATAGCTTTGATCAATGACTTGAATCGTTGCCTCTTCGTCGGCGCTCTCTTCTTGGTTATCTATGTCAAAATGGATTTGATCACCAATTTGATAGCTACTCTTCAATAGTTGGCTAGCATCTAATGCGATTTCACCTGTTTTTTGAGGTAAGCGACCAGACTCTATCTCAAAGTTATTCATGCTTTGCTTGCCTGCTTGATAAGGATACAGTTTTAATAGGTAAGCATCGGCTTCAACCGCCACATCTATGGTGCTAACTGCCTCGAATGTTAGGCCATGAACTTCTTCGATTGCTTCGATGTCCTTATCGACAATGCCGTAAGTAGATAAAATTTTCAAATCGAAAAGTTGGTTATCTCGGTAATAATTATTAGCGATTTTCAACATGTCTGGTCCTGCCGCACTAATACCTGCATAAAAACCAACACCTAATGTAATGATGGCGAGCAAGGCAATAAATCGTGCCTTATTATTGGAAACTTCCTTCCAAATATCTTTCCATAGTGCTTTCTTCTTCATTACAGTTGTCAGTCCTTTACCATTCTATTTCTGAAACATCCTTTGGTTGAGGGTTCTGGCGGATTGCCCGAACTTTGGCATTGTTTATTTCAATAATACGGTCTGCCATTGGGGCAATGGCTTGGTTATGCGTAATCACAATGACCGTCGTGCCTGTATTACGACAGGTATCTTGCAATAAGGACAAAATTTGTTTGCCTGTTTCATAATCAAGGGCACCCGTTGGCTCGTCGCATAAGAGTAGCTTCGGTTGTTTAGCAATCGCTCGCGCAATGGCCACACGCTGTTGCTCTCCCCCCGACAATTGGGCAGGAAAATTATCCATACGCTGTTCCAAGCCTACTGCATTCAGAACCATTTCAGCATCCAAGGCCTTTCCAGAAATTTGCGATGCTAATTCTACATTCTCCTTAGCAGTAAGGTTAGGAACTAAATTATAAAACTGGAAAATAAATCCAACATCTAATCGACGATAAGTCGTTAGTTCTTTTTCTGTGTAGTCAGCAATATTAGTGCCACCGATGATAATCTCACCTTCACTAGCCATATCCATGCCGCCCAATATATTTAAGACGGTTGACTTCCCAGCCCCTGACGGACCCAAAATAACAACAAATTCACCTTTTTCAATATCAAAGTTTATATTATCGTTCGCAACAATTTTATTGTCACCCATTTGGTAGTATTTACTAATATTTTTTAAGCTTACATAACTCATGCCTTCACTTCTCTTCTATATTATAAATAAATAGTCAAAATTGCTTTCTTTGATATTATTATACTTAAAATTGTTAAATAGATAAAGCACCACCGTGTCCTTGGCGAACACGGCGGTGCTTTTCATTACTTAATGATATTAGTTAAAACTTCGCCATGCGAAACTTTTCTCTTTTTGATATCCTCTTCAACGTAACCAACTTTCAAAACTTGAACAGGTTTAAAATCTTGGGGAATTTCTAAACGCTCTTTTAAAACTTGGTCGATTAAAGTAACTTTCTTTTGTTCAGAGGCAAATCGATAACCCAAGAAACTATTGGTTGCTTGTAATTGCATGTTACCCATTACAATGCCTGCATAAAGGTAGGCAGATTCTTCAGACAAGTCACTTTCCTTAACAGAAATAATAAAGTAAACAGGTCCACCTAAACTCACTTCTTCTATTAAATCAGCTGGAATATTCTTACCGCTTTCTGTTAAGTATTCCAATGCACGTTCACTGCTAATCACAGAAATATGGAATTGGTCTCGCAGCTCATCAATAATCGGTGCTGATTGTCCAGCTTTAACGATACTTTCAATCTGTGCTCGGGTTAAATGTATCCCCTTAAAATGCTCACTCGTATGATTTTGAGCAATAACTTTTTCAAATTCCATTTTTCTGCCTTCTTTCTGTTAATCGCTTAATAAAGCAAATTCATCATTTTTTAATATTATACGCTATTTGTCCATTATTTTCAGCCATTTTTTAAATAAAATTGTGAACAATCTTTGCATAGGTTGAGACCACTGATTATGTTAAAATAGTCTTATCAAGACCCCTAGAAAGGGATGGAAACTATTATGAAGAAAAACGTTATCGTCATTGGTGGCGGATCAAGTGGCCTAATGGCTGCTGCCACTGCTGCAGAATTTGGTGCAGCCGTAACAATCGTTGAAAAAAACAAAGATCTCGGCAAAAAACTGCTGCTTACTGGTGGAGGCCGATGTAATGTTACTAATAACCGACCTGAAGAAGAAATCATTGCTCATATCCCTGGTAATGGCCGTTTTTTACACAGCGCCTTTAACCAATTTAACCAATTCGATATTATGAAATATTTTACATCACGTGGTGTTGCACTCAAAGAGGAAGACCATGGTCGAATGTTCCCGGTCACAGACCGCGCAAGAACTATCCTGGAAACCTTTATTGAAGAACTGAAAAGACAAGGCGTGACGGTTCGGACCAACGCAACAGTTGCTAAAATTATCTATTCTCAGAACAACGCTATTGAAGGTGTTGAACTCGACTCCGGTGAAATTCTGCCGGCAGACCGAATTGTTTTAGCTACTGGTGGAAAGTCATTACCTCGAACAGGTTCAACAGGCGATGGCTACCGTTTTGCTAAAGAAGTCGGTCATACGATTACAGAGCTTTATCCAACAGAAGCTCCGATTACGTCACCAGAACCCTTTATTAAAGAACGTGTTCTAAAAGGTTTATCACTAAGAAACGTTGCCTTAAGTGTCTTAAATAAAAAAGGTAAAAAAGTGACCAATCATCAAATGGATATGATTTTTACCCATTTTGGTGTCTCTGGCCCTGCTGCCCTTCGTTGTTCCATGTTTATTCATCAAACAAAGAAACGCGATAAAGTAGACATTGTAACTATGAGTTTGGATGTTTTTCCAGAACAAAGTCTGGGACAGCTTCAACAAGACATGCAAAAGCTTATTAAAGAACACGCAGATAAAAGTGTTAAAAATGGTTGGAAAGATTTAATGCCAGAGCGCTATTTACTATTTGGGCTTGAGCGTGTAGGAATCGATCCAAACCAAACACTTAAATCATTGAACCCTAAAGACATTCAAGCATTTGCAGAGTTTTGTAAATCATTTACCTTCCAAGCTGATGGCACACATCCACTAGACAAAGCATTTGTTACCGGTGGTGGTGTCTCTACTAAGGAAGTCAATCCGAAGACAATGGAAAGTAAGCTAATGCCCGGTTTATATTTCTGTGGTGAGTTATTGGACTACAATGGCTATACAGGTGGCTATAATATTACAGGTGCCTTCGTTACTGGGCATACTTCTGGCTATCATGCCGCAATCGATGACTAATAAAAGAGAGTGGGAAAAAAGGCGTTTAGCCCCGAATCGTTGGACCGAAAAAACGCAGGGTGGTCGTAGACCATCCGAGTATTATTCGGGAAACGCATGTCGGGGCTGCCTTTTTGAGCACGTTTGCGCAACAATTATTCGTATATAAAAAATGGACTTGGGAATATTCCCAAGTCCATTTTTGTTTCGTATCGCTCATTTTTGTCGATACAAAACTTCAAATCCAGCTGTATCGACTATTTAACTAAGAAAAGCGGACAAGTCCGCCTTGGCCTATGAAAAAATAGGAAATTTGACCCTGAATGAGCAGCGAAGCGCGCAATGGGGCAAATTTATCTTTTTTTCAGTAGGCCAGGACTTGGGAGCTAGACATTGATGGCTGAACTTATAATCCTCTAGTCTATAAAAAAACTCCACAGCTGTTTTGGAGCAAACAACTGTAGGAGCAATTTTCTATTTAGTCTTTTGAATAATAAAGACTTTTAAATATTGGCTTGTTTGACTGGCAGCTGGTGCTGGGAAGTCTTCTGGTAGGCGGTGCTCTTCTAAAATGCGGCAGCCCACTTCTTTATTTTTAAAGGCTTTTTCAATGTCTGCTTTGAATTTATCGCGCTTGTAGTTAGCGGCGTTGGATGAGCAAACAAAAATCGCATCATCTGCTGAAATATCAATTAAATCTTCAACCATTTTACTGTAGTCTTTGACCACTGAGAATGTCCGTTTCTTAGTACGGGCGAATGATGGCGGGTCAACGACAATCAAATCAAAGGCTAACGACTTACGTTTAGCGTATTGGATGTAATCAAAAACATCCATCACACGAATGAGTTGCGTATCTGGGTCAATGCCATTCACGACAAATTGTTCTTTCGTTTTTTCCAAAGAGCGATTAGCAACATCCACACTGGTTGTATGAGCAGCGCCACCCATAGCAGCGGCTACTGAAAATGCCCCCGTATAACTAAAGGTATTGAGGACAGACTTACCACTCGCATAACGTTCCATAATCGCTTGACGAACATGACGTTGGTCTAAAAAGATACCCGTCATCCAACCTTCATCTAAGTAAGTCGCATACATGACACCATTCTCTTTGACGTAAAGCGGTTCTGGTGCTTGTTGGCCTTCTACAAAATCACTAGCTGCCTGATCATCTGATTGATAGCGGTTTTTTTCGTAAATACCTGTTACAAATGGAAAAACTTGTTTAAAGGCTTCAATCAATTCTGCTTGATAACGGTAAACGCCTTTACTGTACCAAGAGAAAACCGCATAACTATCATAAAGGTCAATCGTTACACCAGGAATACCATCTCCTTCAGCGTTAAACAAACGAAAAGCAGTCGTCATCTCATCATCTAACAAAGCTTGACGTCTCGCTAAAGCCGTGTGGAATTGCTGGATAAAGAAGGTTTGGTCAAACGCCTCTTCCTTGTGATAACTGTAAATCCAACCTAATCCTTTGTTTTGAATAGCTAAGTAAGCATTAGCTACAAACTGCCCTTGTGGGTCAACTAATGACACGACTTCTCCTTCTTCAAAGTGAAGCTCTTTAGGAAAACTTTCTTTCACCAATAAAGGATCACCTTTTCTAATAAAAGACGCTGATTTTTGCGTCACACTGATTGCTCTTCTTGTACTCATCTTATTTCCTACTCTCATTTCTTTTTCACTTTCAAGCCTTTTATCACAATATTACAACATAAACATTAAGAATAGTCATCAAACGCATAACTTTATTTGACTGTTAATAACGGTAGTCATATAATACATATACGAATTTACACTTTTTTAACAGAAAAGATACAATTCGTTTTTTTATGAAAATAAACCTTGAAACTTACTGATAAAATATGTCCATATGGAGGGGATAACCTTGTTTCAAAAAATCAAAGAGACCAACCCTAAGCGTTACGGTTTCTTTCTTATTGCGGTCCTACTATTCTGGCTGAAAACTTACCTTGCTTATCAATTGGAATTTTCTTTAGGAGTTGATGGTTTTTATCAACAACTGCTCTTGTTTATTAATCCACTTGCGAGTACCTTACTTATCTTCGGGATCTCGTTACTGTTCTCGGACGCTAAAAAAGGTTACCGCGCACTCTTGGTTCTGTATGCATTAAATACATTACTCTTGTTTTCAAATATTCTGTATTACCGAGAATTCACGGATTTCATTACAATCAAAACGATTCTCAGCGCCTTTTCTTTAAGCGGCGGTATCGGAACCAGTGCAATTACCATGTTAAATATGCGTGATATTCTCTACTGGGCTGATTTCATTTTACTTCTTTTCCTATATAAAAAGAAGGTCTCTTTTTCAAATACCGAACAAGCCTTTAAAAAGCAATACGCTTTTGCTACATTAGCCTTGGCAGTCGGCGTATTCTTCGGTAACTTAAGTCTAGCAGAAATTGACCGTCCACAACTACTGACACGGACATTTGACCGTAACTACATTGTAAAATACTTAGGTTTAAATGTATACACAGCTTATGACAGTGTTAAAACAGCCCAAGCTAACTCGGTTCGTGCCAGCGCAGATAGTTCAGATATGGCACCTGTTTTAGATTACTTAGAAGACCATCACGCAGCAGCTAACGCTACTTACTTCGGTCAAGCTGAAGGCCGTAACGTGATTTTTATCCACTTGGAAAGTATGCAACAATTTTTAATGAACCTATCTATGGTTGAAGAAAATGGTGTTGAAAGTGAAGTGACACCTTTCCTAAACAGCCTTTACAATAGTGAAGACTCTTATAGTTTTGAAAACTTCTTCCACCAAACAAGCCAAGGAAAAACAAGTGATGCTGAGTTGCTCGTTGATAATTCATTATTCGGCTTGCCACAAGGTTCTGCCTTTACACAACTAGGTGCTGAGAACGTCTTACATTCAGGTCCACAATTGTTGAAATCAAAAGGCTATACATCAGCTGTTTTCCACGGTAATGTGGGATCATTTTGGAACCGTGATAACGTTTATAAATCAATGGGTTATGATTATTTCTTTAGTTCTGAAACAAGCTACACTCTTAATGAAGAAAATTCATTGGAATACGGCTTGAAAGATAAACTATTCTTCCAAGAATCGGCTCAATATTTAGAAAAAATGGAACAACCTTTCTATTCGAAATTTATTACCGTTTCTAATCACTTCCCATTCCCAGATGATGAATTAAACACTGTTTTTGATATTCCTGATACAACTGATCAAACCATTAACGGCTACTTCAATACAGTTCACTATGCCGATCAAGCATTGGAAGAATTTTTCCAATACTTGAAAGAAATCGATCTATATGATAACACCATGTTTGTCTTATACGGTGACCACTATGGTATTTCAAACTCAAGAAATCGTACGTTAGCACCATTGCTTGGCAAGAGTCCAACTCTTTGGAATGATTACCAAAACACTATGCTACAACGTGTACCGTTTATCATCCATATTCCAGGAATTGGTAGCGGCGAAATCAAAGACACATTCGGTGGACAAGTTGACGTTCTACCAACTGTTCTTCATTTACTCGGTGTCGAAACAGAATCTTACGTTCAAATGGGACAAGATTTACTTTCTGACGAGCATGACCAAACTGTTGTCTTTAGAAATGGAACGCTCGTGACACCAGATTATACTATCTTAGATAGCTATGTTTACGATACAAAATCTGGTCGTATGCTAGCAACAACACTCGATGTTGAGACAGATTTAACAAAAGAAGTACTTGCCCTGAAAGAAGTCGGTCAAACCCAATTAAATATGTCTGATCAAGTCTTAAATGGCGACCTACTTCGTTTCTACTCACCAGCTAACTTTACACCAGCTGATAAAGAATCTGTTAATTACTTGGATTCTCCAGGTCAATTGTTAAACGATTATTTAGAAGCAGGCGAAGACAGTACATCCGTCTTGAAGAAAAACAAAGATGAGTCTACTGTGCCACTGTATCAAACTGATGCACCTGAGTTTCCAGCTAACCAAGTCGAAACAGAAGAAACAGATGTAGAAGAATCTGCCGACGACACGCAAACACAAGAAATGGAATAAAGCAAAGCCTCCAACTCAAAATGATATGCTCCCCCTAAAGTAGACACTTGAAAAAGTAAAACTATTTTAGGGGGAGTTTTTATGCGTTCAAATAGGAAACATACAACTGAAGAACTGGAAAGGTATATCCAGTTCTATCTGGAAGAAGGAAAAAGTTATCGGGAATTAAAGAAGGATTATGGATTGTTGTTAGCCGAAACGACCTTCGCTACCTGGAACATGGCATGTCCGGCATTCAGAGCCAGGCAAAAAATAATACTTACAGCCGAGCCTTCAAGGAAACGGTTGTCCAGGAGCACTTGCAAGAAGGAGTGACGCTCAGTCAGCTGGCGCGCAAGCCCGGAGACCTTGGCTCCGGGCGGTCCCACGGCAATCCACAAGCAAACACGAAGGCCGGAGGGCATTTCCTTCGCCAACACCCAATACGGGGGCAATTAAAAATGCCATGCACAACAAACGTTATACATGGCATAAACTATTTTGTTTTTTTACCTGTCTACTTGACAGGGGGCAGTTCAAAATCAGAGTTGGAGGCTTTTTATCTAACTTATTTTTTTAGGAAATGTAATGGTAAAGGTCGTCCCCTCATTTAGCACACTGCTAACTGCTATTTGTCCATCATGCTTTTCAACCAGTGACCGTACAATAGCTAAACCAATACCACTTTCACCAAATTTATTATTTTTACGTGAAATATCAGCCTTGTAGAACCGTTCCCAAATAGAATGAATATCTCCTTCATCGATTCCAATACCATTATCCGTCACCTTTATAACGACAGCCTGATCAGTTTCCTCAGCCGACAAATGAATTTGCCCCTGATCAGTAAACTGAATAGCATTGTTGGTGAGATTCACAATGATTTGGATGAAACGATCATAGTCTGCGTAGACCTGTAAGTCTGCCGGCGCAACAGTCACCTTAATTTGGTTTCCTTTGCTAGCTGCCTTCTTTTCAAGTTGTTCTTGCACATTTAACAAAGCCTCACCAATATGAAATTCCTGCTTCACTAAGACCAATTGATTCGACCTGATTTTTTCATAGTCTAGATTTTCATTCACCATCCGAATCATTCGTTTCGTCTCTTGATGCATGAGGGCGATGCTTCGGCCTTTACTCTTTTCTGGAATCATATCATGAGCTAAGCCTTCTAAAATACCATTAATACTGGTTAATGGGGTGCGCATTTCATGGGCGATATCCATCATAAACTGCCGGCGCAAATTTTCTTGCCGTTCAATCTCTTCTTGCGATTCTTTCAGAGACTTGGCCATGACATTAAAGTCACGAGACAGTTCATCGAATTCATCTTTCTGATAGTCAACCAGTGAAATATCGAAGTTTCCTTGCGCAATTTCATTGGTAGCCTTTCTCATACGGGTAATACGACGGGTTAAATAGTCAGCGATCCCAAAGCTTATCGTTGTTGCAATCCCGCCAACCATTAAAACGGTTAGAATAATATTTTTCTGGACGTCACTAATGTCACTCTGGATGCCACTAACAGGTGAAGCAACCGCCACAAAACCTGAAAATTCCTTAGACAAGCTATTGAAGAGTGGCAAATAGACTGTCACAATCGAAATCTCCTCATTCATAAAGCCACGGTCTCGCTGAGTTAAGGAAATTCGCTCGCCTTCTTTTAGACGTTCAAGGTCCTGCCCACTCAAACCACTCACATAATTCGAATCGTTAGTAGGATAAACTAAGCGATCACTGCTATTATATAGGGCTAAGAGTACATCTTGCTGAGCAACTATTTTCATACCCGCCTGAATTTCCTGAGTCGTCATACTTTCATCAATAATCGCTTCAGCATAACCAAAGAGCTGTTCTTCTTTTTGCTCATAAATGTTATGAACGAGGAAACGAACGAATATTAATCCAATTGCTGTTGCCGTAATAAAAATGACAATAAAGAAGGAGCAAAGTTGCTTATAAATAAATTTCAAATGGTCTCCTCCTATTCGATTATGGTGTCATCGAATTTGTAGCCGACTCCCCAGACCGTTTGAATCAATTGTGGTCCGACTTGTTCAATTTTTTGACGAAGCTTTTTAATGTGAGCATCAATCGTACGCTCGTCTCCAAAGTAGGGGTCTTCCCAAATACTGGTCAATAGGTGCTCTCTGGAGAAAACTTGTTTAGGATGGCTAGCCAATAAAGCAAATATTTCAAATTCCTTAGGTGTTAAGCTTTCAATACTAATATCATCAAGAAAGGCTTCACGCGTTGATGTACTAATTTTTACGCGATTTGTTGTAATATCAAACCGACTGTCATTCTCTGGTTCTTTGACCGGGTTAGCTAATTTAGAGCGGCGATACAGGGCTTTGATTCTTGCCATTAAAGTCAAAGGACTGAACGGTTTGGTTACGTACTCATCTGCCCCGATTTCCAAACCGATCACTTGATCACTTTCCGAATCACGAGCTGTGAGCATAATAATGGGAACGTGGTCTGATACTGATCTGATTTTTTGGCAAACTTGCATGCCATCCATCGTTGGCAAGTTTAAATCAAGGATAATCATATCCCACTTTTCTTGGTCTGCTAGAAATACATCTAATCCTTGCTTGCCATCACCTTCAAATTGGGGTTGCCAAGCTTCCTTTTCAAAAAACATATCCATCATTTCGCAGACTGCTTCATTATCTTCAATCATTAATATATTCATGACGGTCACCCTTCTTTCTGTCTTCTCTATTATAACCGATTATTGATTAGCTTTCTCTCAATAAGCAAGATTCTTCCCAACTACTGTATCATGATTTTTTGAACTTTTTGTGAAGAAAAAAAACGGAAATTTTTTCTTTTGCGGATATTATATATAGAAGATAAAAGGAGTGATAAACATGAATCAAATATCATTAATAGGACGGATCGTCCGTCCGATTGAATTACAGGAAGTAGGAGCTGGACGTTTTGTTGCTAACAACACCTTAGCTGTTCAGAGACTCAAGAAAAAAGAGGATGGTCAAAGCCAAGCCGACTTTATCCCTATTGTCGTTTGGGATAAACTTGCTCATTTATTGAAACAATACTGCTCAAAAGGGTCGCTCATTGGTGTTAACGGTCGCTTAGCTTCTCGTTCCTATACAAATGGCAACAATCAAAAAGTCTATGTTGTTGAGCTGATTGTTGATGATCTTCATTTCATCGAGCCTAAAAAGAAACAGGATACACAAACGACTACATCTGATAGTCCTGATATTGTCGAACTCCCTTTTTAAAGTGGTCTTCACTCACCTCTCATGAGAAGACCCGTATAGAAAAAAACAGGTCGAGACTATGTCTCGGCCTGTTCTAATAAACAATTTCTTTACTTCTTAGTTTGTCTGCATACTCATTGATTTTTCGAATACGGTGGTTGATACCAGATTTAGAAATTTCACCACTTGGCACCATTTCTCCTAACTCTTTCAAGCTGACATCTGGATTTTCTAATCGTAATACTGCGATTTCTTTCAGTTTAATTGGTAGTTTATCTAATCCAACCATTTCATCAATAAATTCAATATTTTCAATTTGTTTAGCTGCAGCATCAATCGTCTTATTCATATTAGCATTTTCACAGTTAACTAAGCGGTTAACTGAGTTACGCATATCACGAACAATACGAATATCCTCAAAACGCATCATCGAATTGTGAGCACCTACTAGAGCTAGAAAGTCAGCAATTTTTTCTGCTTCTTTCAAATAAGTAATATAACCATTTCGTCGCTCGATCGTACGTGCGTTAAAATCGAATTGATTCATAATCTGACAAATATCTTGATTATGATCTTCATAGTTAGAATAAATCTCTAAATGATAACGACTCGTTTCCGGGCTATTTACTGAGCCACCTGCTAAAAAGGCACCACGTAAATAAGACCGTTGCTTCTGTTCATTCATCATAATCTCTTCTGAAACATGAGTCTTAAAACTCAGCCCATCGAATATCTCTAATTCGTCGAGAAGTTCCCTTACACCGTGCTTTAAGCGCACAATATAAATATTGTTTTTCTTCAACTTCATTTTACGGCGAACGAGTAACTCACCTTCTGAGTTGTAATGATCTTTCAATAATGAATACATACGTCTAGCAATGGCTGCATTTTCTGATTGGATATTTAAGACCAAACTTTGGTTATAAATACTCACCGACCCATTCATTCGAATAAGCGCTGTTAGTTCTGCCTTAGCATGTTCACGGTGAACTTCTAAGGTTGTTAGCTCTTTTTTTACTTCTGAAGCATATGACATCGCTGTTCCTCCTCTCTTTAGTAGTGACTTGTTTATAGTGTATTCAATCGCATTGATGACATTAAGTTAATAATTTCTGAGGCTACTTTTTCGCCGTCATGGTAGACGCCGCCCTCTTTTAAATTAAGAAAATCTGCTGAAATCACACGGCAGTTTTCATCACGTAAGGATTGAAAATCGTGGCGAACTTGGAAGAGATATTCTTCGTCTGCCTGTTGATTCAAATACTCACTTGGGACTTCTTCTGTATTGACCAATACAGTATTGATAAATGGTTGATTTAAGTGCTCATGTAAGACTTTTACATGGTCTGCATCAGAAAAGTTTTCTGTTTCGCCAAGTTGAGTCATAATGTTACAAATATAAACCACTTCAGCCTTTGCATTCAAAACTGCTTGACCTAAATTACTAATCATTAAGTTAGGTAAAATGCTAGTATACAAACTTCCCGGTCCAATCACAATAACATCGGCATCACTAATAGCACGAAGCACGTCGCGTGAAGCAACCGCTTCTCGGCTCTCATCTAACGGTTTTACCCAGACATGTTCAATTTTTTTACGGTGTTCAGCGATTTTCGATTCGCCTTTAACAATGTGTCCGTCATCAAATTTAGCATACAAGGTTAATGGTTCTTCAGCAGCAGCGAAAATTTTGCCTTTCACTTGCATCATCGTTGATAGCAAACGAACAGCATCAAAAATACTCCCTTTCATTTCAGCTAAAGCCGCAATTACTAAGTTCCCAATCGCATGGCCCGAGAAGAAATCATCACTGGAATCAAAACGATATTGGAATATCTCCTTATATATATCAGGTAAATCAGATAAGGCATTCATACAGTTACGAATGTCACCAGGTGGGATAATATTTACATAGTCACGAATAACACCGCTACTACCGCCATCATCCGCAACCGTTACAATAGCAGTTAAATCAACATTATATTGTTTTAGTTGTTTTAAAATAACAGGCAGACCTGTTCCTCCACCCAAAACAACAATCTTATGTTGGCGTTTTTTGGATTTTATTAGTTCACTCATGACCGATTCGTAGCCTCTTTTCGTTTGTTTTTATCACGATGAGTGATGTTCACGACATAACCATCATTTTGAAGATGGAGGGCTACGCGTTCAGTGAGGGCAACGGATCTGTGCTGACCTCCTGTACATCCAATACCGATAGTGACACTCGTTTTTCCCTCTTTTTTGTAGCCGGGAATAATATAATCTAATAGATCAGTAAATTTGCGGTAAAAGGTTTCTGTTTCAGGCTGTTGCATCACATAATCATAGACTGCCTTATCTAATCCCGTTAACGGTCGCAATTCATCGACATAATGTGGGTTTGGCAAAAAACGTACATCCATCAAGATATCGGCATCAATCGGCGCACTATATTTAAAGCCAAAGGATACGACCTCTATATGGAACAAGCCATGTTCTTTATCTTGGAATTTCTCTAAAATCATTTCACGTAATTGACGTGGCGTTGTTTTACTTGTATCCACAATCCACTGTGCACGGCTGCGAATATCCGTTAATAGTTCACGTTCTTTTTTAATTCCTTCTGATAGGGTTCCAGCTGTTTGAGTTAGTGGATGGTTACGTCTGGTTTCCTTATAACGCGAAACTAAAACGTCATCTGACGCATCTAAAAAGATTGTTTTTGTTGTAATAAATGAGGTGTTATCTAAGCTGCCAATAGCTGTCATAATTTCGTCAAAAAATGCTCTTGAGCGTAAGTCAATCACTAAGCAGACACGGCTAATTTTCCCTGATTCTTTTACAAGCTCCCAAAACTTTGGCAACAAGCTTGGCGGCATATTATCCACACAAAAATATCCTAAATCTTCAAATGTTTGCAGTACAACTGTTTTCCCTGCACCGCTCATGCCTGTAATAATAACGAGTTCGAGTACATCAGCCATGATTATTCCTCCTCTTTCTTTGCTTAAAGATTATTATAACACACCGGGCGTGTCGTATACATCTTTATTCGTTATTTATGAAAATATTCTCGCTTACATTTCAATTCTATCGTTATATTTAAATTTTGAATGCATATATTTTTACACTCCTCATCAAAATATAATAATTCTCTATGGAAGTCCTTTACTACAGGGAAGTAAGCGGTTTTATTTAAACAGTTTTTTCGTACTTCAATGGTTTTTCTTTGCATTTAAAAAGGATTATTGAGACGATTACTAGAGTGCTATGTCCTAAAAAACATACTGGAGGAGTCAATTATGATTGAATTTAAGAATGTAACGAAATTATATCCGAACGGAAAGAAAGCCGTTGATAATATATCATTGTCCTTTGAGACAGGTGAATTTATTGTCTTTATCGGAACGAGTGGGAGTGGTAAAACAACTTCCATGCGAATGATTAATCGGATGATCGAACCGACTGAGGGAGAAATCCTGATTAACGGTCAGAATATTCAAAAGAAAAATGCGGTTAAACTGAGACGCAAGATTGGATATGTGATTCAGCAAATCGGCTTGATGCCTCACATGACTATTTATGAAAATATTGTTTTGGTCCCTAAATTACTAGGTTGGCCAGAAGACAAGCAACGTCAAACAGCTGAAGACTTAATTAAGCGGGTAGATTTACCGCTCGAATACTTAGACCGTTACCCTTCTGAGTTGTCAGGTGGACAGCAGCAACGGATTGGTGTTATCCGTGCTCTAGCAGCCGACCAAGATATCATTTTAATGGATGAGCCTTTTGGTGCGCTTGACCCGATTACACGCGATGCCTTGCAAGAACTAGTCAAACATCTGCAAAAGGAAATGGGTAAAACGGTTGTCTTTGTTACCCATGATATGGATGAAGCCTTAAAGCTTGCTGACCGCATTGCAATTATGCAAGATGGTAAAGTTGTTCAGTTTGATACCCCCGATAATATATTAGCAAACCCCGCTAATGAGTTTGTAGAAGACTTTATTGGTGAAGAGCGTCTAACACAAGCGCAAACCAATCTCAAAACAGTCGAACAAATTATGAATCGCCGCGTTATTACTTTAGAAGTTGGAAAAACCATGGCTGATGCTATTAAAGTCATGCGTGCACAACGTGTCGATAACCTCTTTATTATTGATGAAGATCAAAAATTACTTGGTATTTTATCGGTTGAGATTATTGAGAAAAACCGCCGCCGCAACGTGATGGTTGAAGAAGTTATGGAAGAAGTGTTATTTGTTCGTGAAGGTGCTCTTGTAAGAGATGCTCTTCAACGTATTCTAACGCTCGGCTATAAAAACATCCCCGTTGTGGATGAGGAAGACCGTTTAATTGGTTTAATCACACGCGCCTCAATCGTTGATATTGTTTATGATTCAATCTGGAAAGATGCTGACTTAGATGAGTTAGAAGAAGTCATCGAAACAACGATTATCGAGGAGACAGAAGCAACTGAACAAAAGGAGCTGTTTGAATAATGAGCTTTTTACAAACGAATGGTGTCGAACTCCTTTCTAAAATAGGTGAACACTTCTTTATTTCCTTTGTTGCCTTGTTATTAGGGACGCTTGTAGCAGTGCCTCTTGGTATTGCTTTGACTCGGTCTGAAAAACTGTCACAATATGTGATTAGCTTTGTATCTATTTTACAAACCGTTCCGTCACTCGCACTTCTGGCATTGATGATTCCTCTATTTGGTGTGGGTAAATTACCAGCCATTGTCGCCTTGTTTATCTATTCGCTACTACCTATTTTGAGAAATACTTACATTGGTATTTTGGGTGTGCGTTCAGATATCGTTGATGCTGCTAAAGGAATGGGAATGACCAGCCAACAACAAATTTGGAAGGTGAAAGTACCTTTAGCTGCCCCTGTTATTATGTCAGGTATTCGCTTAGCAGGCGTTTATGTGATCGCCTGGGCAACACTAGCTTCTTATATTGGTGCTGGTGGTTTAGGTGATTACATCTTCAATGGCTTAAATGTCTATGACCAAGAAATGATTATTTGGGGAACCATTCCAGTAACGATCTTAGCTCTACTCACTGACTTCCTTCTTGGCAAGGTGGAGATTCTGGTCACTCCAAAAACGTCTTCTGAGAAAGGAGCCTTATCATGAAAAAAATAAAAAAATGGTTTGTTATCCCCTTATTAACGATTCTGCTTTCAGCTTGTTCCCTACCTGGTTTAGGTGCGACTTATTCAAGCGATGGGATTATTATAACGGGTGGAACAACAACTGAAATGCAAGTACTAGCTTACTTAGTAGAAGGTATGATTAGCCACTATATTCCAGATGCATCAATTGGATTGGTTAATAACTTAGGGTCTTCGACTCTAAACCATCAAGCACTCATCGGTGGTGATGCTAACGTGTCAGCCGTTCGCTATACGGGTACCTCTTTAACAGGTGAACTAGGACTTGATCCTATTACTGATCCAAACAAAGCCTACGATACGGTTGTAGCAGGTTTTGATGAAGAATTTGATCAGGTTTGGTTCCCTTCTTATGGCTTTGCTAATACTTATGCCTTCCTTGTGACAAAAGAATTTTCTGAAGAAAATAATGTCACTAAAATTAGTGACTTAGCTAATTTAGCTGATTCAATAACAGCAGGTGTGGACAACTCATGGATGGAGCGTGAAGGTGATGGTTATGCAGCCTTCCAAGACCTATATGGTTTTGATTTTAATACAATCTATCCCATGCAAATTGGTCTTGTCTACGATGCACTTCAAGCTGGTAGCATGGATGTCGTTCTCGGCTACTCAACAGATGGGCGTATCGCTAGTTATGACTTAGTCGTATTGGAAGATGATTTAAACCTATTCCCGCCTTATGACGCTAGTCCTGTTGCTACCGAAGACATTCTTGAGTTGTATCCTGAGTTAGAAACCATTCTTCTTAAATTAGAAGGTGTTCTAAGCGATGATAAGATGCAACAAATGAACTATGAAGTTGATAACAACTTGATTGAACCTCAAAAAGCTGCTTATGATTTCTTAGAAGAACATAACTATTTTGAAGATAAAGTGATTAAACCGTTGGGAGGTCAAGAATAATGGAAATGAGTCAAATGAATACACTCCAACAATTAATCTTTTACTTATCAGAAAATGGTCTGTATGTCCTTAGTCAATTCTGGCGCCATTTCTTGATATCAATTTATGGTGTTATTTTCTCAGCTGTTATTGCGATTCCACTAGGCTTTTGGATTGCTCGCCATAAAAAACTAGCTGATTGGGTGATTGGGATTGCTAACGTCATCCAAACCATCCCTTCACTTGCCCTACTATCTATTTTAATGTTGGGACTTGGTTTAGGAGCAGATACGGTTATTGCCACAGTATTCCTTTATTCCTTACTCCCTATCATTAAGAATACTTATACAGGTGTGAAGAGTGTTGATGGCTCTTTACTAGATACTGGAAAAGGAATGGGGATGACGCGTATGCAATTAACCTTTATGGTTGAATTGCCACTATCCCTAGCCGTTATTATGGCTGGTATTCGTAACGCCTTAGTAGTAGCAATTGGAATCACTTCTATCGGTACCTTTATTGGTGCAGGTGGATTAGGTGATATCATTACCCGTGGTGTCAACGCGACAAACGGTGGTGCTATTATCTTAGCCGGCGCTATTCCAACTGCTTTAATGGCGATTATTGCCGACTTGTTGTTGGGTTACTTAGAAAATCGTTTAGATCCTTCTAAACGAGCAAGTAGACGTGCTTAATGAAGAACAAATAAGAAAAGCGGACAAGTCCGCCTTGGCCTATGAAAAAATAGGAAATTTGACCCTGAATGAGCAGCGAAGCGCGCAATGGGGCAAATTTATCTTTTTTTCAGTAGGCCAGGACTTGGGAGCTAGACATTGATGGCTGAACTTATAATCCCCTAGTCTACAAAAAAGCTTGGAAAAATCCAAGCTTTTTCTTTGTTCTTATTCAGCTGTTAAGCTTTTAATTTCTTTTTCAAAGGCTGTTACTTTTTCATTTACGGCTGCTTGGCTGTCTGCTTTTGCACCGATGTAGAACTTAATTTTCGGCTCTGTTCCACTTGGTCGAATAGCGATCCAGCTGCCATCTTCTAAAACATATTTCAACACATTTGAACTTGGCATATCGATAGCTTCTTTTTGACCATCTGCCCGTGTTCTCTCGCTAGTTCCGTAGTCTTGTGTTTCTACTACTTTTTTACCAGCAAATGCTTCAGGTGCTTGTTGACGGAATTTAGCCATCAATGCTTTAATTTTTTCTGCCCCACTTAAGCCGCTCATGGTTACTGAAATAGTTTTTTCTTGGTAGTAGCCATGTTTTTCGTAAAGTGCTTGCAAACCATCATATAAGGTTTGACCTTTTTTCTTATAGTAAGCTGCTACTTCAGCAATCAGAACTAAGGCTTGGATGGCATCTTTATCACGAACGAACGGTTTCACTAAGTAACCATAGCTTTCTTCAAAGCCAAATTGGAAGTCATAGCTGCCATCTTCTTCATACTGCTTAATCTTCTCAGCAATAAATTTGAAGCCTGTTAGAACATCAACCATTTTTGCACCATAAGATTCCGCAATGACAGTTGGGAATTCACTAGACACAATTGATTTTAAAACTACTGCATTATCTGGCAATGTGTTCGATTCTTGTTTCGCTAGTAGGAGATAATCAACCATTAATGATGCAATTTGATTACCTGAGATCACTTCATATTCACCGTCTTGACGGCGAACAGCAGCTCCTAAACGGTCAGCATCTGGATCAGTCGCAACTAAAATATCTGCCCCGATTTCTTTTCCTAAACGTTCTGCGTATTCAAAGGCACCTGGCTCTTCTGGATTAGGCGATTTCACAGTTGTAAATTCAGGATCAGCTTCAGCCTGTTCAGGAACTAACGTAAAGCCTTCAAAGCCTGCTTGTTTTAGCGCACGTTCTCCTAGCATTTTTCCTGCACCATGAAGTGGTGTAAACACCAATTTCATTTCTTGGCTGACTTCTTTAATTAGCTCTGGGTTAACAGATACAGTAGCGACCTCCGCTAAGTAAGCTTGGTCTATTTCTTCACCTAAAATAGTTAACAGGCCGCTTTCTTTCAACTCGTCTTCACTCATCACTGCAATTTCAAGTGGGTTATCGATTGCACGAATAAAGTCTGTCAAGGCATCCGCATCTGCAGGTGGCATTTGCCCGCCATCTTCACCATATACTTTATAGCCATTATATTCTGGTGGGTTATGGCTAGCTGTAATCATAATTCCTGTTAAGGTATTTAAATGACGCACCGCAAATGATAATTCCGGCGTTGGACGTAGGCTTTCAAATACGAAAGAAGGAATACCATGTTTTCCTAAAGTTCGTGCAGCTTCCATCGCAAACTCTGGTGAGAAATGTCTAGAGTCATAGGCAATCGCTACACCACGTTTCTTTTCTTCTTCTCCCTTTGATGCCATTAAACGTGCTAGTCCTTCTGTCGCTTGGCGAACAGTATAGCTATTCATTCGGTTAATACCAGCACCAATAACACCACGCATCCCTGCTGTTCCAAATTCTAAAGGTGAGAAGAATGCATCTTTAATTAAGTCATCGTTGCCTTCTAAACTGTTTAGTTCCTTAATTAAGTTTTCTTCCATGTTATCAAAATTTTTCCATTGTTTATACGTCTCCATGTAAACCATCCATATGACCTCCATAACATCGTTTTCTTTATTATAACATTATGAGCTTAATTAATAAGCCTTTTCATTGTATTACAGCTTAAAATGTTGTTTTTACTTTTTCATTCTGACAGGAACGTGTTATATTTTATAACATAATAAATGAGAATAAGATTAATAAAATGAAAATAATATTTGTTCAAGCATTGACAGCGAAAAAAGAGCGTGGTATTCTTTATTTTATGAAAAGTAGTGGGTTTCAAGACATTTCATTATGTTACCAAACATAACATTACTTTCGCATAGGAGGAGATGTATCATGGATAAAAAGAAATTTTTTCAATTTGGTCTAACAGCATTGGCGGCAACTGTTCTTGTTGCGTGTGGATCTGGTGACGAAAACACTGGAAGCGAAGCTAGTGGAGAGAAAGTCTACATCATCGGGACTGATACAACATTTGCTCCTTTTGAATTTCAAAATGACGAAGGCGATTTTGTTGGGATTGATTTAGATTTACTAGATGCAATTGCTGAGGATCAAGGCTTTGAGTATGATCTACGTTCATTAGGATTTAACGCAGCTGTAACAGCCTTAGAAGCTGGTCAAGTCGATGGCGTTATTGCAGGTATGTCTATTAACGAAGAACGTCTATTAAAATATGATTTTTCAGACGCTTACTATACAAGTAGTGTCGGTGTTGCTGTAAAAGCTGATTCTGGATATAGCTCACTAGCTGACTTAGCAGGTACACAAGTTGTTGCCAAGACAGGAACTGTAGGTGCATCATTTGCAGAAAGCATTAAAGATGAGTATGGATTCGAAGTTAAATATGTTGAAGACTCTTCAACTATGTACCAAGATGCATTGACTGGAAATTCTTCTGCAGTCTTCGAAGACTACCCTGTTATCCAATACGAGATTACTCGTGGAATGGAACTAAAGGTGATCACTCAGTCTGAAGAAGGTGGCGAATATGGTTTCGCTACATTGAAAGACAAACAACCTGAGCTTGTTGAAATGTTTAATAAAGGACTACAAAACTTACGTGATAGCGGCGAGTACGATGAAATTATCGCACGTTATCTAGGCGAATAATAAAGGTTAAGGGCTGGACTTTTCCTGCCCTTAACTTTTGTCATCTATCGTCATATTTTAAATGTTAGGAATGATAGACATGTTATTTTTTGAATTATTTATCAAGCATTTCCCATCTTTTATGGATGCGATGTGGCAAACTGTTCAAATTACCTTATTCGCTTTACTATTCGCTTCAATTTTGGGAATTATTTTTGGTTTGATGAAGGTTTCTCATAACAAGTTACTTCAAAGTGTTGCCAATGCTTATATTTGGATTATCCGCGGAACACCACTATTAGTACAAATTTACTTTGTTTATTTTGGTATCCCGATGGCGACTGGTATTTCATTAACGGAATGGAATGCCGGAATCATTACCATGAGTTTAAACGCCGGTGCTTATATGGCTGAAATTGTTCGCGGTGGAATTGAAGCGGTTGACGGAGGGCAAATGGAAGCTGCACGCAGTCTCGGTTTACCTTACAAGAAATCGATGCAAAAAGTTGTCTTACCGCAAGCATTGAGAACAATGCTACCATCGATTATCAATCAATTCATCATTACATTGAAAGATACTTCTCTGCTATCTGTTATCGGAGTTAGAGAATTAACCATGAATGGTAAAATTATCACTGCCAACAACATGGAAACCATTCGAATGTGGGGAATTGTAGCGATTTACTATCTGATTGTCATTTCTATTTTGACCTTGATTGCTAATAAGATGGAAACGCGCCTCGCTTACAGTAAAAAATAATGATGATGAGTGAATAGAAACTACTTTTCGGAGTTCTATTCACTCAAACAGAAAAACACACCCAATTTTTGGGTGTGTTTTTGATTTCGATTAGTTATTACGTTCGTTCCACTCTTCAACATAATGGTAAGCACGGTTTCCTGCTTCGCCACCATCACCAACAGCCGTTGTGATTTGACGCAATGTTTTTTGGCGAACATCGCCGACTGCAAAAATCCCAGCGACAGTTGTTTCCATTAATTCATTAGTGATTACCCAACCTTCTTCGTCGGTAATACCAAGATCGCGGAAGGCATCAGTTTGCGGTAGGATTCCCACATAAACAAAGACTCCGTCAACACTCTTCTCTGTGACTTCGCCTGTCTTCACATTTTTAACAGCAACTGACGTCACCTTCATGTCGTCTCCTTTAATTTCTTCAACGACACTATCCCATGTAAAATCTACTTTTTCATTTTTAAAAGCACGATCTTGTAAGACTTTTTGAGCACGCAACTCATCTCTACGGTGAACAATATCAACATCTGCAAATTGTGTTAAGTAAGTTCCTTCTTCAACTGCAGAGTCTCCTCCACCAACAACAACTAAGTCTTTATTACGGAAAAATGCACCATCACATACAGCACAATAAGAAACACCGCGACCGTTGTATTTATCTTCTCCAGGAACATTCAATTTACGATGGTAAGACCCTGTTGCAATAATAACAGCTTTTGTACGGTAACCTTTTTTACCAGCATTAATAATACGGTAGTCACCATCGTTTTCAATGCCTTTAACATCACCATATACATGTTCAGCGCCAAAACGCATTGAACTTTCATAGATTTTATCTGCTAATTCAGGACCTTTGATCGAATCAAAACCCGGGTAGTTTTCTACTTCAGCTGTATTAATTAATTCGCCACCTGGCACACCACGTTCAATAATGAGTGTGCTTAAGTTTGCGCGTGAGGCATATAAAGCAGCTGTCATACCGCCAGGACCTGCCCCAATAATAACGACATCATATAATTTTTCTTGTATTTCCATTTGCCAACTGCTCCCTTTTCTTCATTTATCTTCTTAAGTTTAATCGTAAGCAGGATGAAATGCTATTTTTCTGCTCACAGAACTGAAGGATCTTATTGTTCTTCTTTTTCTAAGCGAGCAGCTAATTCAATAATATAATTTTTCAATTTTTCATCCATTTCTGGATGGTTCAAACCATAATCAATACTCGTTGCAAGGAAACCAAATTTATCTCCCACATCATAACGGTTGCCAGTAAAAGTCTTAGCGAACACGCGCTGTGTTTTGTTTAAGGTATCAATCGCATCGGTTAATTGGATTTCACCACCGGCACCCACTTCTTGATTTTCTAAAATATCAAAGATTTCAGGTGTCAATAAATAACGACCGATAATCGCCAAGTCACTCGGCGCATCTTCTGGTTTAGGTTTTTCAACGAACTGACGGACATTATAAAGGCCTTCTTCTAACTCATTATCCGGATCGATAATGCCGTATTTAGATGTTTCTTGATGAGGCACTTGCATAACAGCAATCGTTGATGCGTGTGTGCGCTCATAAGCATCCATTAATTGACGTGTCAATGGCACGTCATCTTTCATTAAATCATCACCTAGCATAACGACAAACGGCTCATCGCCAACAAATGCTTTAGCTTGAAGAACGGCGTGACCTAGCCCTAGTGGGTAAGATTGACGAACAAAATGAATGCGTAATTTTGTTGTTTCTTGAACAATTTTCAAGAGGTCTGTTTTACCTTTTTCACGTAAGTTTGCTTCTAATTCGATATTTGAATCAAAATGGTCTTCAATTGGACGTTTACTTTTACCAGTTACAATTAAAATATCTTCAATACCTGATTCAATCGCTTCTTCTACGATAAACTGAATCGTTGGCTTATCAACAATCGGCAACATTTCCTTTGCCATCGCTTTGGTTACAGGTAAAAAACGTGTTCCAAATCCTGCTGCGGGAATAATCGCTTTTTTTACTTTTTTCATGTGGTTATCATCACCTTTACATTATTCTGCTTTATGGTCACGCATCATTAGATCGCGAATCACTTGATCGACATCCGCATCTTCATATAGGACACGGTAGATGGCTTCTGTAATTGGCATTTCAATCCCTTGTTGTTGGGCTAATTCGTAGGCAGCTTTAGTTGTTTGAACACCTTCAACAACCATACCCATATTATCTAATACTTCTTGAAGCGGTACTTTTTTACCAATCAAGTTTCCGGCACGCCAGTTACGTGAGTGAACACTGGTCCCTGTTACGATAATATCGCCAACACCACTTAGTCCAATAAAGGTACGTGGGTCCGCACCAAACGCAACGCCTAAACGGCTGATTTCAGCTAAACCCCGCGTCATCAATGCCGCTTTTGCGTTATCGCCGTAACCTAAACCATGCAAGGCACCTGCACCAACTGCAATAATATTCTTCAAAGCTGCGCCTAATTCAACACCGATAATGTCTGTATTCGTATATACACGGAAATAGTGGTTTGTAAAAATACGTTGAACACTCACTGCGGACTCTTCAATTGCACAAGCAGCTGTAATCGTTGTAATATCTTTTTTTGCTACCTCTTCAGCGTGACTTGGTCCAGATAAAACAACCACGCCTTGATGCAGATCACTTGGAATTTCTTCTTCGATAATAGTCGAGATGCGCTTATGAGTGACTTGTTCTAGCCCTTTACTCGCATGAATAATAATTGGCTTCTTCTTGCCATCTAATAAAGCAGCCACTTGCTGGGCAACCGAACGAATTGCCTTTGTCGGTACAACAAATAAAATATAGTCGACACCGTCAATTGCTTTTGCAAGATCTGTATAAGCCTCAATGCCCTCACTTATAATCGTGTCTGGTAAAAACTTCTTATTGGTACGCTGTTGGTTAATCTCATCCATTTGATTAGCTTCAACCCCCCACAAACGAACGTGGTGGTTATTTTCGTCTAAAACCATGGCTAAGGCAGTACCCCATGATCCTGGTCCTAGTACAGCAATTTTTTCTTTCATAATCGTCCTCCGAATCTTCAAACAGTTAGTTAGATTCAGGGTTTTTCATTCCTAAATCAATATCAGTGTAAAATGGGTCTTTTGGGTAATTGTTGTAGCGACGATAAGCCCAAACCACCGCAGCACCAGCGAATAAAATAATCGACAACAGTTGTGATACACGAATGACATCAAACAAATATAGGCTGTCTGTTCTCATTCCTTCGATAAAGAAACGGCCAAAGGAATACCACATCACATAGGTTAAAAAGACCTCTCCTTGACGCAAAATCTTTTTCTGTCTTCTTAAAATCAAAATGACAACAAAACCAATCAATGACCACAGTGATTCATACAAAAAGGTCGGATGATAATAGGTGCCGTTAATATTCATTTGATTAATAATAAATTCTGGCAATAACAATTTTTCTAAAAATTGTCTACTCACTTCTGACCCATGTGCTTCTTGATTGATAAAGTTACCCCAACGCCCGATTGATTGAGCGATTAGAACACCTGGTGCTAGAACATCTAGCGCCAAAAAGAAAGGCACTTGTTTAGTCTTAGTGAAAAAATATACGGTGATTCCGCCAGCAATCAAGGCCCCATATATAGCAATCCCACCGTTCCAGATCTGAATAATTTGTTCTGGATGAAGGATGTAATACTGCCACTCAAACACAACGTAGTAGATACGTGCGCCAACAATTGCAATCGGAACAGTCCAAAAGGCCATATCAACGACAAAATCTTGCGGCATGCCTTTAAGGTCTCCCTCTCGTGACGCTAGTGACATGGCTACGACAATACCAATGCCGATTAAAATGCCATACCATGCGACTGGTATACCACCTAGTCGGAATGCAACCGGATTGATTGCTGCAATAAACTGATTCATATCATGTCCCCTATCTATTCAATTAGTCTTCTTTAGAATTTTCCTTAATTAACAAGTCTAGATTGCGCTCGAATGTTTCAGCAGCATTATAGCCCATTGTTTTGGCACGGAAATTCATCGCTGCCATTTCAACAATAATCGCTAAGTTACGACCTGTTTTAACTGGGACAGTAATTTTAGGAACTTGAACATCTAAAATGTTTACCATTTCTTCGGTACTGCCTAAACGTTCAAACTTTTTATCTTTCGCCCATAACGACAAATTAACAATTAAATTTACTTCATTTGATTGTTTTACTGCTCCAGCACCAAATAAAGTCATCACGTCCATAATTCCAATGCCACGAATTTCAATCAAATGGCGTAAAATTGGTGGCGATTCTCCCATTAACGTATCCTCATCATGTTGATATAAATCGATACGGTCATCGGCTACTAAACGGTGGCCCTTTTGAATCAGCTCTAGCGCTGTTTCAGATTTACCAACACCACTGTCTCCAGTAATCATAACACCCATACCAAAGACATCCACTAAAACCCCGTGCATAGAAACACGCTCTGCAAGGCGGCTCTCTAGGAAGTTAGTGATATTACTTGATACACGCGTCGTTTTAGATTGCGCCTGCAATAACGGAATTCCCGCTTCTTGACAAGCTTTTACTAATTCAACAGGAGCTTCCATATTTCTCGAAATGATAAAGCACGGTGTTTCCTTTTGACATAAACGACGCATAATAACGAGACGTTCCTCAGGTGTCATCCGTTCGATAAATGAGAGCTCTGTTTGCCCCATTAATTGCACGCGCCATGATGGATAAAAAGCAAAATAGCCTGTTAATTCTACCCCTGGGCGGT
Source organism: Jeotgalibaca arthritidis (assembly GCF_011100465.1). Classification (NCBI taxonomy): domain Bacteria; kingdom Bacillati; phylum Bacillota; class Bacilli; order Lactobacillales; family Carnobacteriaceae; genus Jeotgalibaca; species Jeotgalibaca arthritidis. The sequence continues at coordinate 1,389,396 of NZ_CP049740.1, read as the reverse complement.
AAATTTCTGTTGATGTTATTTTTTTATTTAAGAACTCTTCACCAACAATAATTTTAAAGGTTGATGTTTTCACTAATTCTTGTATCGTCACACTATTGGACATCGTTGTTCCCTCACTCTTCTATCCTTTTATAGTCGCTTAAAAGAAGTCTTATTTACTCTTAATGATAACATTTAAAGGCCAGTATATAAAGGTAAAAAAAGACCTTCTCCCTCCTGGGAAAAGGCCTCTCATTTAATAGTCATGCTTATCTTGAATCATATTTTGTGCTAATGACAGTAGCAAGGAAACCAATAAGGTCACACCAAAGCTACTGAAGCTGAATCCCGGACCAACAAAGAATGAGGTTAGTGACAGCATCAAGGCGTTAATAATGAAGCTGAACAAGCCCAATGTCATAATCGTGATTGGAAGAGAAAAAATATGTAAGACTGGTTTGACAGATACATTAACGATAGACAGGACGATACTTGCCCCAAAGGCTGTCCAAACACTTCTAACTGTGAATCCTGGAATCAAATATGCTAATGCAATAAAAATTATTGAATTAATCGCTATTTTTTTCCAAAATCCCATTAGAAATCGCTCCAATCCTCATCTTCATCTTTTTGAATCGGTTTTGCTTCTTTTCTTTCGTTACCGTAAGCATTTGGACGACGGTTTGAACGTGGACGTTCTGGTTCAGGTAGTAAAATAGCTAATAAAATATATAAGAATACTGGCGATCCTACTCCTGCAAAGGCAAAGATAACAAAGATAATTCGGATAATGGTAGAATCAATACCGAAGTATTCTGCAATCCCACCTAACACACCACTGACTTGTCTATCTGTTGCTGATTTTGTTAACTTTTTCATGCTAATCCCTCATTTCTTAATATTTGTCTGTGTTTTTAATCATAATACTTCCATTTGTTGTTTTCAATTCTACCACAACTGTAGCTGTTTCTTCTATTTTTCTAAACTCAAGATGTTTATTGGTTTTTTCATCACGTTGTTTTAGAATTTCAACAGCTTCAATACGATTTTTAATCGATCCTAGCGAGCTACGAGCGTCTAGTTCAATACTTTTTTCTTCCGGTATAGCCAGTTTGACACTTCCATTAACAGAAGAAGCTTTAATTCGTTTTGCCTCTGTATCATGGTAAGTCATGCGAATATCACCATTGACGATAGAGAGTGATGAGCTGTTGATTGCGCTGCTCGTTGTAATAGACCCATTAACCACTTTAGCCATCACATCAACAATTGAACCATCTGTGATTGTAATTGAACCATTCACACCGTCCAACTCTAGCATGGTTGCTGATACCTTATTAAAGGTCATTTTACCATTAGTTGTTTTAGCATAGATGTCTTTACCTGCGAAGTCGTTAACAGTAATGTTGCCATTCAACATTTTAAAGGCAACATAATCGTATTCTCTTTCCGGTAAGTAAACCGTCATGTCACAACGAACCCGTTTATTTGGAACATGGAAGGTGAAATGATCTTCGTCAATATCAATTGTACTGCGAGCTTGGAAGGCTTCCATCGGTGTTTCTTCCTCAAATTTAGCATAGATTTTAATATCTGCTGCTACTTTAATATCTTCTTTATCCCATTTTTCAAAGCTAACATTCCCATTAGCGATTTGGAAATCTAGAATACTAGCTGTTGCTTGTTCGTAAACAAAATCATGATGGAATTTTTTAGAAACTAAACCTGGTACGTTCATATTCAAGTCTACTTCTTTCCATTCAACATTTTCCATCACATTGTTAATAGTTGATGTTAGGAAGCTACCGATTTGAGAGCCTAAACGGTTTAATTTACCTGAAAATTCAGTCGCCGTTTCTTGCCACTCTTCCTTGCTTCCAAACTTATCGCCGATTGATTTGATATTTTTTTCAAGCTGTTCTTTTTTCAACGTCCGCATTTTTTCTTCCATTTGACGTTTTTCTTCTCTTAACGCCTCTTCTTGTGATTTCAATCCGTCTAGCTCTTCATCCAAACGAACGGCTTCCATCTCAAGTTCCGGTGTTACTGTATCTAGCTCTTCATGCGTCGCAATTTCTTGTCTGCGCTCTTGCTTTAAACTAATTTGTCTACGCAAGACTTGAAGTGCTTCTGTTTTTTCATCCACCCGGGAAGAGAAGTATGAAATCTCACTTGCTAATTCCTCAATAATTTTTTCGAAGTTTTCTTTGTCTTTCTTTTCTGCTTCTTCAATCTGCTCTTCAGCTGTTTGCGGCTCTTGGGTTGTTTCTTCAGTCATGAAATCAGTATCTTGATTTGTTTTTACAGCATCTTTGCCATGTTTTTTTGCAGCATTTTCGAGTAATTCAATGGCTTCCTCAGTTGAGATAATGCCTTCTTTTACCAATGCTAAAATACGTTCTCTCTCGTTCATGGTTAGTTCCTCCTTGGTATGGTCTTACTTGGTTTATATTTGATTGACGGTTAGTTAAGTCGTTATCTTATGTCTCTATTATGCCAAGGATGACTACATTTGTCATAGGACCTAAGATTGATTTCGCTCTACATTTCAGTACTGACAAAAAAAGAGATTGGGAGTAACTCCCAATCTCTTCCTATCATTAACTTTGGCGTGCTTTGTCTCGTTCGAGTATTTTCTTTAAGTATTGGCCAGTATAGCTGGCTTCAACAGCTGCTACTTCCTCCGGTGTGCCAGTTGCAAGAACTGTACCGCCGCCATCGCCGCCCTCTGGTCCCATATCAATAATATGGTCTGCCGTTTTAATAACATCGAGATTATGCTCGACAACTAAAACGGTATTACCTGCATCCACTAAACGTTGCAATACTTCAAGTAGTCGTGCAATATCATCTGTATGAAGACCAGTTGTTGGCTCATCTAGAATGTAGAACGTCTTACCAGTAGAAACGCGTTGCAATTCACTTGCCAACTTCATCCGTTGTGCTTCCCCACCAGATAAGGTTGTTGCTGGTTGACCAAGTGTGATATAACCTAAACCAACATCAGCAATCGTCTGTAGCTTACGCTTAATTTTAGGGATAGCCTCAAAAAATGGCACAGCTTCATCAATCGTCATGTCCAAAATTTCAGAAATATTTTTACCCTTATAGCGTACTTCCAAGGTTTCAGAGTTATAGCGTTTGCCATGACACACTTCACATGGCACATAGACATCCGGTAAGAAGTGCATCTCAATTTTTAAGATACCGTCTCCCTTACACGCTTCACAGCGGCCGCCTTTCACGTTAAAACTGAAGCGCCCTTTGCTATAGCCTCTAATTTTAGCCTCATTAGTATTAGCAAATAAGCCACGGACATCATCAAACACACTTGTATAAGTAGCTGGATTACTACGTGGTGTCCGACCGATTGGACTTTGATCAATATCAATCACTTTTTCAAGCTCTTCATAACCTGATAATCGTTTAAACTTACCTGGTTTTTCCTTGGTACGCGTTAATTCTCTCGATAAAGCTAGTTTCAACACACGGTTAACGAGCGAACTCTTACCTGAACCGGATACACCGGTTACTGCAATAAATTTACCAATTGGGAAGGAAACATCGATATTCTTTAAGTTATTTTCTTCGGCTCCTTCAACCAGCACCGCACCGCGATCTTCAGATCGTCTTTCTTCTGGCACAGCAATAAACTTTTTCCCTGATAAGTATTGAGCAGTAATCGATTTTTTCGATTTCATGACTTGTTTAGGCGTCCCAGCAGCAACAACCTCGCCGCCGCGCTCACCTGCACCTGGACCAATATCAATCAAGTAGTCCGATTGTAACATGGTATCTTCATCATGCTCGACAACCACCAATGTATTTCCTAAATCACGCATACTCTTCATCGATTCGATCAAGAGATTATTATCTCTCTGGTGCAAGCCAATCGACGGCTCATCTAAAATATAAAGCACACCCGATAGGTTAGACCCGATTTGAGTAGCTAAACGAATCCGTTGAGCTTCTCCACCAGACAAACTGCCAGCGACCCGACTGAGTGTCAAATAGTTCAAGCCTACATTATTTAAAAAGTATAAACGAGAGTTGATTTCTCTCAAAATTGGTTTAGCAATATCTGACTCAGACTCACTTAAATTGAGTTGTTCAAAAAAGGCCAGCGCTTGCTCAATCGAATGATTGGTCACTTGTGAGATGTTTTGGTCATTCACTTTTACACATAAGGCTTGTTCATTTAAACGCGCCCCTTTACACGTTTGACAGTGTAACTCTGTCATATACTCACGCATCACTTTACGCGTAAAGTCACTTGATGACTCATGGTAACGGCGGTCGATGTTGTTAACAACACCTTCAAATGGAATTTGAACATCTCGGACGGCACCGAATTCATTTTTATGGTAGAAATGGAATTTTTTCCCTTTTGACCCAAATAAAACGAATTCTCTTTCCTTTTTACTTAACTTCTCGAAAGGGATATCCATGGGAATCTTAAATTCTGTACAAAATTGGCGGAGCATTTCAGGGTAATAGTTAGAACTGATTGGATTCCAAGGTGCAATGGCTCCCTCTTCAATCGTTAATGTCATATCGGGTACAACTAAGTCCAAATCCACTTCTAACTTCATGCCCAAGCCATCGCAGTCTGCACAGGCTCCATATGGCGCATTAAAGGAGAAGAGACGGGGCTCTATTTCACCGACTGTAAATCCACAATGCGGACAAGCATAATGTTCGCTAAACATCATATCTTCCCCATCAATAACATTAATGACAACATAACCTTCTGCCAATTGAAGTGCTGTTTCAACTGAATCAAATAAACGAGAACGAATGCCCTCTTTAACAACAATTCTATCCACAACGGCATCAATGTTATGAGCTTTGTTTTTATCTAGCTCAGGCGTTTCTGTTATGTCATACAGCTCACCATCAATACGAACTCTAACAAAGCCTTGACGTTTCATATCATCAATCACTTTTTTGTGTTGGCCTTTTTTTCCATAAACAACCGGAGCCAAAATTTGCATTCTTGTTCGTTCAGGCAGCTCTAAAATTTGATTAACAATTTGTTCAGGGGACTGGCTACTAATTTCCGTTCCGTCATTCGGGCAAATGGGATGGCCCACTCGTGCAAACAGCAACCGAAGGAAATCATTAATTTCAGTTACAGTTCCCACCGTAGAACGAGGGTTATTACTAGTTGATTTTTGATCGATCGCAATGGCTGGACTGAGTCCATCAATGGTATCGACATCTGCCTTTTCCATTTGTCCTAAGAATTGGCGAGCGTAGGCAGAGAGACTCTCAACATACCGTCTTTGTCCTTCTGCATAAAGGGTGTCAAATGCTAGTGAACTTTTTCCAGACCCTGATAATCCTGTAACAACAACTAATTTGTCACGTGGAATAGTGACGTCAATGTTTTTTAAGTTATGAGAACGTGCGCCGCGCACGATAATTTGATCTTTTGCCATTATACTCTTCCTCGCATCTTTAAATTCTGTTCCATCCTATCATACCATCTTTCAACGAAAAAGAACACTCGTTCGATTCGTTTTAATGAGTATGCTTCACGTGAGTGACTGCCATATGAAGGATTTCATAGACGTGATTATCATCTTGGCTGTATAACATATTTTTACCTACACGCCTACTTTTAACGAGCCGTGCTTCTTTTAATTTTTTTAGTTGATGGGAAACAGCAGATTGCTCCATCTGCAATTCTGTTGCAATAGCATTAACATTCCATTCTTTATCTTGTAATAAATAGAGTATTCGAAAGCGGGTATTATCGCCGAGCAGTTTAAAAATTTTTGTTGCTTGCTGAATCGTTTCATCCTCGATTTTTTTAGCCATGTAAACACTCCTCAATTTATCTTATCTCCATTTTAACAGATTTTATAATCAAAATAATAAAAAGAAAGTAACTGGTACCACCAGCTACTTTCTTTTTATCCTATTTATTAATTTAATTCTAAAATCTCACCAGTTTTGAGGTAAACGATACGTTCACAAATATTAGTCACGTAGTCGCCAATTCTTTCTAAGTAACCAGCAACCGCAATGTAATCTGATCCACCTGGGACAAGTTCTGAATCGATTGCCATTTGCTTAATACAGTAATGGTTAATTTCGACAAAATGCTTATCTACTTTTGAATCCATTTCAGCGATTTGACGTGCCTTTGATTCATCAACGTGGACATAGGCATCGATCACTTGTTCAACCATCTTCTTAACGACTTCCGCCATCTCAGCGATTTTAGCCTCAACTTCTGGAATACGTTTGTTATGGCGCTCTTTCACTCGAATGACAGATCGTGCAATACTGACAGCATGGTCGCCCATACGTTCCAAATCCGAACTTGCTTTCATCACTGTTACAATCGATCGTAAGTCGCTAGATACAGGTTGTTGTAAGGCAATTAATTGGAAGCAAAGATTTTCAATCTCTACTTCAATGTCATTAACATCCTTATCTTTTTGCTTTGCTTCGACAGCTAGGTTTTTATCATGATTAATAAACGCCTTAACCGCTCTTAAGATATTTTCGTTTACCATTAATCCCATTTTTGTAAACTGGCCGTGCATAGTTTGTAAATCATCATCAAACGTTCTTCTCACTGCAGCACACCTCACTTATGTCTTATATGTCTATTTTAACATCTTTTTCGCAATTACCCAAATCTTCCTGATACATAATCTTCTGTACGCTTGTCTCTTGGATTAGAGAAGATTTGTGATGTTTCACCAAATTCAACGGTCTCTCCTGTTAAGAAAAATGCTGTTTTATCAGACACACGAGCCGCTTGCTGCATATTGTGGGTAACCATCACGATGGTATAGCGGTCTTTCAACTCTTGTACAAGGTCTTCAATTTTCGCTGTTGAAATAGGATCTAAGGCAGATGTTGGTTCATCCATTAACAAGACTTCTGGTTCAACTGCTAAAGCACGAGCAATACAAATCCGTTGTTGTTGTCCACCAGAAATACGCAAGGCATTTTTAGACAGGTCGTCTTTCACCTCGTCCCAAATTGCTGCGCCTTTCAAACTCTTCTCAACAATTTCATCTAATGTTTTTTTATCTTTAATGCCGTGTGTACGTGGACCATAGGCAATGTTGTCATAAATACTCATCGGAAATGGGTTTGGATGTTGAAACACCATTCCAACGCGTTTACGAAGCATGTTGACATCATAATCAGAAGCATAAACATCCTTGTTATCTAATAGGATATCCCCTTCAATACGGCATCCTGCTACTAAGTCATTCATACGGTTCAAGCTTTTTAGGAATGTTGACTTTCCACAGCCTGAAGGTCCGATGAAGGCTGTAATTTCATTTTCTTTAATTTCCATATTAATGTTTTTCAAAGCTTGGAAATCGGTGTACCATAGATTCATATCTCTAACAATAATTTTACTCATTTTTATTTCGCTCCTTTTGTTAATCGATTGCTGAGCCATGTTGAAATACCGTTGATGATTAGTACAATAACGATTAAGACAACACCGGTTGCATAGGATTCTCGTACGTGGATACCTTCACTGGCTAAAATGTACATGTGTAATGCTAAGGTACGACTTGATTGGAAAAGGTTGTCAGGCACATTAACTGATGTTCCAAGTGTATACATCAAAGCGGCTGTTTCACCTACAATCCGACCAACTGCCAAAATGATTCCAGATAAAATACCTGGCATCGCAACTGGTAGAACAACTCTAAAAATCGTACGTAATTTCCCTGCTCCTAGTGCGAAACTTCCTTCTCGCAATGAATTGCGAACAGCTAGCAAAGCTTCTTCCGTTGAACGGATAATAACAGGTAAAACCATAATTACAGATGTTAAAACCCCCGAAATAATCGAGTATTTAAAGCCTAGGAAAATAACAAAGAACAACATACCGAAAAGACCATATACAATAGAAGGAATTCCCGATAGTGTATCCGTTGCAACACGAATCACATTAACAAATTTGTTGTTTTTATCAGCATATTCAACTAAATAAAAGGCTGTAAAAACACCAATTGGAGCTGCAATCAGTAAGGCTAAGAAAACAACAACGAAGGTCGTCAAGATTGACGGCATCATTGATACGTTACTAGTCGTATAGTTCCATGCGAACATACTCCAGTTCAGACTGCTAATCCCATTTAAGAGGATAAAGCCAATGACATAAAAAAGCGAACCGAATGTGATGCATGAAAAGAAATAAACTAAGAATTTAATAATTTTTGATTCCATCTCTAGATCCCCTTCCGTTTCACAATCGAGAATGCTGCGTTGATAACAATAATAAAGATGAAGAGGACAACGGCAGTTGCAATCAATGCTTCACGGTGTTCACCCGCTGCATAAGCCATCTCCAATACAATATTCGTTGTCATCGTCCGAACACCGTGTGTCACACTCGTTGGGATACGTGGCTGATTTCCAGCTACAAGGATAACCGCCATTGTTTCACCAATTGCACGTCCAACTCCTAAAATAACAGCGGAAATAATACCTGATTTCGCTGCTGGAACCATTACACGAATAACAGAGCGCTCATGTGTTGCCCCTAACGCTACACTACCTTCGTAGTAGCTGTTAGGTACTGCACGAAGCGATGATTCAGATAGCCCAATAATAGTAGGAAGAATCATAATTCCCAGAAGAATAGAGGCTGTTAGGATATTCATCCCTGTACCGCCTACTAAATTCCGCATAAAGGGAACGATAAGACGCAATGCAAAGAAACCATAGACGATTGATGGAATAGCTGCCATCATATTAACGGCAGGCTTAACAAAACGATATAATTTAGGCGGACAGAACTTCGCCATAAAAATGGATGTAAAGACACCCGTAGGTACCCCAATTAAGATTGCCCCTAAAGTAATGACCAATGAACCAATAATCATCGGCAAAATACCATATTCCGGATTAGCATTCGATGGTGTCCATTTTGTTCCGAATAAAAAGTCCCCTATGCCATAGCGAACCATAAATGGCACGCCGCCTTCAAAAATAAAATAAAAAATAACAACAATAGAAATAACAGAGACAAACGCTGAAGCAATAAAAACCCACTTCATAAAACTTTCCCAAAAATATTTCTTCTTCATGACTTCCCCTCTCCTTCATAACCGGTTTCCCAAACCACAATTAACCACTTTTATCTCTTAATCTAAGTATACTATATCTCAAAAAAAGACCAGAATAATCTGGTCCTCTTCATTATCAATAACGAAGATCTTATTGTAGGTCTTCCCAGTTGGTAACTTCACCAGTAAAAATTTGTTTAACTTGTTCTAGCGTCAAGCCCTCAATACCATTGTTTTTGTTTACAACAACTGCAATCCCATCAACAGCGATAGCTTTCGACGTCAATTCAGCTTTTTCTTCATCTTTTAATTCACGAGATGCCATTCCAATATCAGCTGTACCATCAATTGCAGATGTCATACCTGCTGAAGAACCATTTGACGTAATGTCAATTTGTACTTCTGGATTTAACGCACGGTATTCCTCAGAAAGAACTTCCATTAATGGTGTTACTGAAGTTGAGCCAACAACTGCGATTGTTCCAGTTTGTGAGCCGTCACCTTCGTAAGCTGGCGCATCAACAACTGCTTCTACGTAGCCTTCTTCTAATGCTAGTTCTTGACCTTCAGCTGACATAATGAAATCAACGAAGTCTTGTGCAACTGCTTCAAGGTCTCCGCCCCAAGCAATATTGAAGTTACGTGCAATTGGGAATGAATTGTTTTGTACCGTTTCAGATGTTGGTTCAACACCATCAATCGCTACCCCTTTTACATTATCGTTTAATGATCCTAGTGAAATGTAACCAATCGCATTTGGATCTTGTGATACAGTTGAAATGACTCCTTCTGTACCATTTTGAATAACTGCCTCTACATAAGTATTATCAACATCATCTTCTAATACACCAGTAATCTCAGTAAATGCGCCTCTTGTTCCAGAACCGTCTTCACGAGAAACCACATTAATGGTACCTGTAGTTGCTTCTGATGCGCCATTATCGCTTGTTGCATCATCTCCGCCTGTTGCTGCTGGATCACACGCTGCCAATACTCCTACAGCACCTAATGAAAGAACTAATTTAGATAGACTTTTTAATTGCATTCTACTTACCATCCTTTTTGTTATGTCTTTAGCGATTTGCCATAACTCTATTCTATTCGTTCAATGTAAATTTAGTTAATGGTTTAATGTAAAGTTTTAGATTTAAAACAGCTATTTTTTAAAATAAAGAAAGCGTCATCATTTTTAACAATGTAAAAACCCTGTTAAGTTAAGCTTTTAACAGGGTTTTGTTTATGACATTGTAAATTTTATGTAAAGACTTTGTAAATGTAATTGTAAAGGAGAATGAATCCTTACAATTCTTCCACTACTTTTGGCAAATGAACAGTGAAGGTACTTCCTAAACCAAGCGTACTTTTTACGCTTATCGTCCCGCCCATATTTTGAACAAGATAGCGAACGATTGATAATCCTAAGCCGGTTCCACCGGAATTGCGACTGCGACCTTTATCAACTCTATAGAACCGCTCAAACAAACGCTCAATACTTTCTTCCGGAATACCAATACCCGTATCAGCGACATGGAAAACAATCTCATCTTCTGTTTCCTCTAGTAAAACTGAAATTTTACCACCTTTATCGGTATAGTTTACAGCATTGTAAATTAAATTATTCAAAATCTGCTCTAAACGACTTTGATCACCAATAAAGCGAATCGGATCTGCATTATTAGATAAAAGGCGCAGCTTCAATCCTTTCGCAGCTGCTTGCGGTTTAATAATTTTGAAACACGTTTCCACTGTCTCATTTAAACTAATCCATTCCCTTTTCATTGGCACTTGTTTTTGTTCAACTCGCGACAACTCTAGAATATCATTAACGAGAATTTCTAACCGTTTCGACTCTTTATAGATAATTTCTAAAAATTGACGCAAACGATCTGGATCATCCAGGGCACCATCTAAAAGAACTTCCGAGAATCCTTTTAGTGCTGTAACAGGCGTCCGTAGCTCGTGTGAGGCATTGGCAACAAAATCTGTTCTCACTTTCTCCAAACGTCTAATTTCTGTGATGTCATAAAGAAGCACAATCACTTGATTTCCCTTAGCGTCTGGTACCACCATAGTATTAACATCTAGTATCCGTTCGTTAGGGTAATAAATATAAATTTCTTCATTTCGATTTTTCTTTTTCTGAAAAGTTTGTTGGATAATTTGGACTAAACCGTAACTTTTAGACATTTCTAAAAATGAACGACCTAGTAAATTTTCATCAATTCCGAGAATTTGATAAACAGCTGGGTTCATCATTTCAATCCGTTGCTCACTGTCCAATAAGACTACTCCCACAATCAGACGGTCAAGCAAGGCTGATAGTCGTTCATTAGATTGGAGAATTGTTCTATTTTTTTCATCTAAACTATCGGCTAATTTATTCACAGTCTGACCTAGTGCCATAATTTCTGGATAGTCCATCCCTTTGTAATACTCACTGTAGTCACCTTCTGAAATATGGTTAATGACTGTTTCAATCTGCTTAAGGGGGCGAGAAACACGATTGGTTAAGTGAAGGGCAATAAAGCTCGCTAAGACAATCGAAACAAAACTAAAGATAAAAACAGACTGTGTCAGCTGATTCTCAAGTTGGTCCAATTCATCCAGCCGATGAGTAAGACGGAAAATCCCAATAAAATCACCACGACCATTGAACAGTGAGACTGCCACATGGTATTGACGCCTACCTGAATCATCCATTTGAATACCACTTGTCCCAATACGTTCGCCAGCTAAAACGTCTTCCATATCATTAGACTTCAAAACATTGTCATCTTGTTTGTCGGGATGAACTGCCGTCCCTTTCTCATCAAAAAAAGCAATCGTATCTTTTTCATCTAATAGAAAGGACATGGAAGGAAAATCTTCCACTGCAGTCATGACTGAACTCGTATGTTGTAAAATCCATTCATCTAGCAAAGAGCCTATATTTTTAGCGCGATTCTCAACATCTTCAATAATGGATGTTGTCGTTGCCGTCCGAACCAGTTGGTTCGTATAAATAACAACACCAATCGATAACAGAAGGAACAAGCCAATAAATAAGGCTAAAAATTGATTGGCAAATTTACGCATTACTTAGACTCCTCAAACTTATAGCCAAATCCGCGTACTGTTTTTATATAGTGTGGATTTTTAGTGTCCTCTTCAATTTTTTCACGTAAATGACTAATATGAACATCAACAATACGTGTCTCTCCTGCATAATCAAAATTCCAAATGGCATTCAGTAATTGCTCACGGCTTAAAATCCGGTTAGCGCGTTTTGCCATATATAATAATAATTCAAATTCTTTAGGTGTAATATCAATCGGTTCACCTTTGACATGCACTTCATACAGATCAGGAAAAATCACAACTTCCCCTATGACAATCTTTTCTTCTACAAACGCTGGCTCTTCTACAGTTTCTGTTTCTTTTTCAAAAGAAGGCTCGTCTTGTTGCAATCGACGTTCCGTTCTTCTAAAAATAGCCTTCATACGCGCAATAACTTCTCGCGGACTAAATGGCTTTGTCATATAGTCATCTGCACCGAGCTCTAAGCCGATAATTTTTTCTAGTTCATCGTCTTTAGCTGTCAGCATTAAAATCGGTGTTTCAATTTTTTCTCTTCTTAATCCTTTACAGATATCCATACCATCCATAGATGGCAGCATCAAATCTAAAATAATAAAATCAAACGGTTGACTTAAAGCTAAGTCATAGCCTTCTTTTCCATCAGAGGCTTGGATGACTTGGTAGCCTTCTTTTTCGAGGTTGTATGCCAGTAAAATTAAAATTGACGGTTCATCATCAACAATCAGTACTTTTTTCATCTTTTCCTCCAGGACTTTATTTTATTTGAGTGAGAGTTTTATGAAAATAGTCATACCCTCCTCAATCCACATTCATTCTATCACTGACCTTTCGAAATGGAAAGAATCTCTTTTTTTACAAAACAAAAACACCAGAAAGTTTTTTATCCTTTCTGGTGTTACTTATTGTGTATTAAACTTTTAAGAAACGTGACATCGATATGACTGAACCAAATGAACCGATGAATACTCCAATAGCAATCAGTGCCAACCCTGTGTAATAAATAAAGGACTCAGGAGATAATAAGGCGAAATTAGATCCGATTAGATAGTCTGTTCCAAGTTGATAAAGGAAACGATACATGAAAACCAATATTATGGTTGGAATTAACGATCCAATTAAACCGATAAATGATCCTTCAATTAAAATTGGCCAACGAATATAGCTATTCTTAGCTCCTACGAGACGCATAATTTCAATCTCTGTACTACGAGAGAAAATCGTAATTCGAATCGTATTTGAGATAAGGAAAACAGCAATGAGTAATAGACCGACAATAATGATAACGCCAATCGTTCTCATAGTTGAAATCGTATCAAACAGTTTTTCAGCTGTCGTTCCACCATATTCAACCTTCGCCACAAAGGTTAATTTCTCTGCCGCTTCAGCAACAGCACCGGTTTGATCTGGCATAGCTGTGCTTAAAATAAAGACATCATGCAAGGGATTATCATCTCCGCCAAAGAGATTGAACTCCTCACCGTAGCTCCCAATTAATTTATCCAATTCTTCATCACGTGTTGAATAGGTAATTGTTTCAATATTAGGAATTTTTTCCAATTCTGACCTTAAATGTTCACGGTCTGAGTCTTGTGCACCTAAATCAATAAAGACACGCACACTAACATCATTTTCAATATCAGTAGCTAATTTATTAACATTAAATAAAATCGCAACGAATGAGCCTACAAGCAATAATGTCATCGTAACAGCACTAATCGCTGCTAAGGTCATCCAACCATTACGAACTAGACTTTTACTTGCATCACGGATATGCCTCATCATTGTTCTAAATTTCATATCCGTATTCTCCTTCCTGCTGATCACGGACGATTCGGCCACTTTCGATGGCTAGAACGCGGTGTTTAATATCATTTACAATCTGACTATTATGTGTCGCCATCAAAATGGTTGTTCCTTGATTATTGATTTCTTCTAAAATAGCCATAATCTCCATTGACGTATCTGGGTCAAGGTTACCTGTTGGCTCATCAGCAATCAAAATGCCGGGCATATTAACAATCGCACGTGCAATCGCGATCCGTTGTTGTTCCCCACCTGATAATTCATTTGGGAACATACGCGCTTTATGTTTTAGTCGAACAAGATCTAATACTTCAAAGACACGTTTTTCAATTTGTTTTGGTGTTTTCTCAATAACTTCCATTGCGTAAGCAATATTTTCGAAAATAGTCAGTTTAGGTAGTAATTTAAAATCTTGGAAGACAACACCAACATAACGACGTAACATTGGTACATCACGCTCTTTTAGCTTGGTCACGTCAAATTTCCCAATTTTAACAATTCCTGATGTTGCCTTTACTTCACGGTACATCATTTTAATAAAGGTGGACTTTCCTGCCCCACTGGGACCTACTACATATACAAACTCACCTTGATTTATCTTAACATTTAAATTATTAACAGCCGTAATACCGTTCGGATATTTCTTTGAGACATTAAGCATCTCAATCATATTATCACCCATCTTTTTATATTTTTTAATATCTATTCATTTTTTCAATAGACTTTCTTTCTGAAAAAACCACAAACAGCTGAGTGTTTGCGGTAGATACGTTTTCTATGCTTGACTGCCTAATCATTATAGCATGGATATAAAGGATGTCTGTATTAGTTTCTTTACAGTTATATTTCAAAATGTGTCGGTTACCATCATCATATTTACTCACAATATCATAAATAGAAGGTTAGTCATCTGAAACCATGTTCATTTTTAAGTAAGCGTCGATAAAGCCATCTAAATCGCCATCAACAACAGCTTGAACATTTCCTGTTTCATAGTTTGTTCGGTGGTCCTTAACCATTGAATAAGGATGGAAGACATAAGAACGAATTTGAGAACCCCAACCGATTTCTTTCTGCTCACCACGAATAGCAGCTAACTCTTGCTCACGTTCCTCTTCTTGTTTTTGGAAGAGCTTTGCTTTCAGCATTCCCATCGCTGTATCACGGTTTTGGAATTGTGATCGCTGTGATTGACTTTGAACAACAATCCCACTTGGAATATGGGTAATTCGAATAGCTGAAGATGTTTTATTGATATGCTGACCACCAGCACCACTAGCACGGTAGGTATCAACACGGATGTCATCTGGATCAACTTCAATTTCAGCATTGTCTGCCGCAATTTCTGGCATAACATCAATCGAACAGAAGGATGTGTGACGACGTCCAGCTGAATCAAATGGTGAAATACGAACAAGGCGGTGAACGCCTCTTTCTGATCGCAAGTAGCCATAGGCATTTAACCCTTTTATCAATAGGGTTACACTCTTAATGCCCGCTTCATCACCCGCTTGATAGTCTAATGTTTCTACGCCAAAACCTTTAGCATCTGCCCAACGTGTGAACATTCTTAACAGAATACTGCCCCAGTCTTGCGATTCCGTCCCACCAGCACCAGGATGAATTTCTAAGATGGCGTTATTTTTATCATGCGGCCCATTTAGTAAGGTCGTTAATTCATAGTCCGATAGTAGCAGACTGTATTCTTCAACTCCCGCCTCTAGCTCTTCTTCAAAACCAGATTCTGGATCTTCCTTCATCATCTCATACATCATTTCTAAGTCTTCTTGCACGGTCGCTAGTTTTTGAAAAGTATGATAGACACCTTTCAATTGATTGGCTTCATTAATTGTCTCTTGAGCTTTTTCAGAATCATTCCAAAACTCTGGATCCAACATACGATCTTCATATTCAGCAATATCTGCTTCCAGTACCTCTAAGTCAAAGAGACCTCCTGAAGCTTGCGATTTTTCCTTCTGATTCTTCTAAAAATGATTTAATTTCACTTAATTCCATTATAGATCTCCCTTCTTGCATAAAAATGATGGGCGGAGAATGCCCCCGCCCATCATTTTTCATGCTTGCGACTCTTATAAGTCTTTACCATGACAATTCTTAAACTTTTTACCACTGCCACATGGACAAAGATCGTTACGTCCGACTTTATCGCTCGTTACAGCTGTTGGCGGTGTTGCTTGTTCTGTTTCAGTTTCTGCTTGATTAGCAGCTTCTTGTTGCTTTTTAGCAGCCATAGCCTTTTGTTGGGCAACTAACATTTGGCGCATTTGCATTGCTGCTAACTGAGCGCGTTTGACTTGCTCAATACGGTCAGCTGATCCTGCTTCACCTTCACGAGTTGGTCGAATTGTTGAGCCAGCTCCAACGGATTCGCGTTGTAAGTTTTGACGAACTTCAGATTTCATAATAATACGCGTTACATCATAATCCACAGATGCAATCATTTCTTGGAAACGATTATAGCCCTCTGTTTGATATTCTGTTAGCGGGTTATTTTGTGCATATGACCGCAGTCCAATTCCTTGGCGCAGTTCCTCCATGTTACTGATGTGTTCTGTCCACTTGTTATCAACGACACGCAAGATAACAACCTTTTGGAACTCTAACATTTGTTCGCTGCTTAGTTCTTTATCTTTTTCTTGGTAAACAGCTTTTGCTCGACTCGTTAAATCATCTTTAATCTCTGCTGCTGTTTTATTTTCTAGGTCTGAAATGCTAATTGTATCAGGATGAACCAATACATTTGCTGCAAAGTCTCGTATTGCTTTTAGATCCCAGTTTTCTTTCTCACCACTTGTGTGGTTATCTACTAAGCGCTCAATAGTGCGTGTAATCATATTCATTGTCACTTCATTAAGTGATTCTGTTTCCATAATCACTTCTAGACGTTGACCGTACATAATCTCACGTTGTTCACGCATAACCTCATCATACTCTAAAACGTTCTTACGTGTATCGTAGTTATTTCCTTCGACACGTTTTTGAGCAGATTCAACTTGGCGTGATAACATTTTACTTTGAATCGCTAAGTCGTCTTCTTCTTCTTCAACATTCAATTTGCTCCATACTTGTTGGATACGTTCTGAACCAAAGCGTCTCATCAAATCATCTTCAAGAGATAGGTAGAATTGTGTCTCACCCGGGTCTCCCTGACGACCAGAACGACCGCGTAACTGGTTATCAATACGTCGTGATTCATGACGCTCTGTACCAATAACAGCTAAACCGCCAGCTTCCTTTACACCTGGTCCTAATTTAATATCAGTCCCACGACCAGCCATGTTAGTGGCAATGGTAACAGCTCCTCTTTGTCCAGCATTCATAACGATTTCTGCTTCTCTAAAATGGTTTTTCGCATTCAAGACTTGGTGAGGAATACCTTCTTTTGTCAGCAAACTAGATAACAATTCTGATGTTTCAATCGCAACGGTACCCACAAGAATCGGTTGCCCTTTTTCATAGCGTTGTTTAATATCTGCCGTTACAGCGTTAAACTTACTCTTTAGACTTGGGTATAATAAATCAGCATTATCAATACGGATAATTGGCTTGTTTGTAGGCATAGCAACAACTTCCATATTGTAAATTTCACGGAATTCTTCTTCTTCTGTTTTAGCTGTACCCGTCATACCTGATAATTTTTTATACATACGGAAGTAGTTCTGGAACGTAATCGTCGCCATTGTGCGTGATTCATTTTGAATCTCAACATTTTCTTTGGCTTCAATAGCTTGGTGCAAACCATCTGAATAACGACGGCCTTCCATAATACGACCTGTAAACTGATCAACAATTTGGACTTTACCTTCATTAACTACATAGTCAACATCATGAATCATAATGTAGTTAGCACGCAAAGCTTGATCCAAATGGTGAACAAGACGCGTATTGGTCACATCATACAAGTTGTTCGCGTGGAATGTTTTTTCTGCCTTTTCAATTCCTTCGTCTGTTAAAGCAATCGATTTAGACGTTAAGTCAATAGTGTAATCTTCGTCTTCTTTAAGACCTTTAACAAAGAAATCCGCACGGTTATAGAGTGCTGTTGATTTTTCTGCTTGTCCAGAAATAATCAATGGTGTTCTTGCCTCATCAATTAAGATTGAGTCAACTTCATCGACAACTGCAAAGTTAAGTGGGCGTTGTACCATTTGATTACGGTAAACAACCATGTTGTCACGTAAATAGTCAAAGCCTAATTCATTATTAGTACTGTATGTAATATCACAGTTATAAGCTTCACGTTTTTCTTCTGAAGATTTGCCAGCCACGTTTAATCCAACTGTCAATCCTAAGAATCGGTACAATTCACCCATCTCTACCGCGTCACGGCTTGCCAAGTATTCGTTAACTGTTACAACGTGAACACCTTCGCCTGAAATAGCATTCAAGTATACGGGCATTGTTGCGGTTAATGTTTTACCTTCACCGGTTTTCATTTCAGAAATATTCCCTTTATGTAAGGTAATACCACCCATTAGCTGAACTTTATATGGATAAAGGCCTAATACGCGCTTTGCTGCTTCACGAACAACCGCAAATGCTTCGACTAATAAGTCATCAAGTGTTGCGCCTTTTTGGTAGCGTTCCTTGAATTCTGCTGTTTTCGCAGTCAATTCATCATCGCTTAATGCTTCCATTTGACTAGCTAGGGCAATGATTTTATCTGCTGTTTTTTCTAAGTTTTTTAGTTCTGCTTTATCGTTTTCGAAAAGACGTTTCATAAAATTGGCCATTCTAAATCTCCTCTAACATTTATTCTTGTTATATTCATTTGCCTCATGTTTAGTTTTCGTCGTAAACATGTATACAATCTCTGTATCTTGTTCATTTTACCATTAATGACTTCACTTTTGTATCATTTTCTTTAGTAGTTTTTATTTACGCCAATAAAAAAAGCAGACCAGATTATCTCTGGTCTGCTTTTTACAGTCTAGTTTACTTCGCCATCAGTTTCGATTAGCCCAAACTTGCCATCTTTACGACGGTAAACAATGCTCGTTCCGTTTGTATCAGCATCTTCGAAAATAAAGAAGTTGTGACCGAGCATGTTCATTTGAAGAACAGCTTCTTCACTGTCCATTGGCTTCAATGATAGACGTTTTGTACGGACAATTTCTAATTGGCCATTATTTTCCTCAACGTGCTCTTCTAAAGCTGAGATATCTGCCGTCATTTCAAATCCTTTTTCACGGGATTTACGGTTGATTTTTGTTTTATATTTGCGTACTTGTCTTTCTAACTTATCAACAACCAGATCAATGCTACCATAAAGATCAATGGAGGTCTCTTCGGCACGCAATACCAAGTAAGGAAGTGGGATAGTAACCTCTACTTTTGCTGTCTTATCAGAATAAACTTTCAAATTCACATGAGCGGTTGCTTCCGGAACGTTACTGAAATAACGTTCTAACTTACTTATTTTCTTTTCTGCGTATTCTCTTATAGCTTGTGTAACCTCGATATTTTCTCCTCGGACATTGTACTTAAACATAGCATTCTCTCCTTTCGTCTGATTCATCATCAGAAAAGACACTCTTATGGACCACTCATAAGAGTTCCTTTAACTATATTATAATGTAAGCGTTCCTATTTTACAATTGATTAAACAGATTTAACGTGCAATTGTTAAAGATTCAATTTTTTCTACACCTGCCTGATAAAGAATCGCCTTCGCATGAAGTAACGTTCTGCCGGTTGTGTAAATATCATCAAATAATAAGACTTTTCGAATGCCCTCTACCGAACGAGTACAGCTAAAGGGTTGCTCGGATTGCAGACGTTGCTGGCGGTTTTTTTGTGATTGCTTATCGCCTTCATAATGATTGTTCAGCAAAGATTGATAAGGAATTTTTGCAGCTTCTAGCAGCAGCTCTGACTGATTAAATCCCCTAGCTATATAGCTTTTTTCAGATATAGGCAGTGGTACAACTACATAATCTGAATAATCCTGATAAATCTCGGTTAGCTTTGCTTTGAAAACAAGCGCCAAACGACTATCCCCTTTTATTTTATAGTTATGGAGCCAATCTTTTAAGGCTTCGTTATAGAGATAACATGACTGATGCTGAATAAACTCTTCTGGGTAGCTCAACCGCCACTTCTGACAATCTTCACAAAATTGATCATCCTTTTGCAGTCGCGAGCAGCCCGGACAGGCTTTATTTTTTTCAATCGCTGTAAACGCTGATTGGCAACGATCGCAAACAATTATTGGACTGAATGGTTGAAAATTAACCATGTCCCACAAACTGATTCCCTGCCGTTGCGGTCGATTACACATCAAGCAATTCGCCATGGAGCAAGCCTCCTTTTCGTGCTCGCTGATTCATCCGTTTAATTTGTCTGCAGGCTCGCTTCATCGCTTTCGTATAACCATAATGAGCAAAACAAACAGACCCGCTTGGATAATCCCTGTGACGTCCAACACGGCCAGCAATTTGCACAAGTGACGATTCAGTAAAAACAGCATCTTCTGCCCCTAAGACCAAAACATCAATGTCACGAAAGGTAACGCCTCTTTCTAAAATAGTCGTAGATAATAAACAATTATAAGCTTCAGCACGCATCGCTTCTACTTTTTCAATTCGCTTGGGGTCTTCTGAAGAAACAGAAGCAAAGCGTTTGTCTGGGTAGGTCTCTTTCAACTGTTTTTCTAGTTCTAGCATCAGTTGAATATGCGGTAAAAATAAAATAAACCGTCTGCTACTTTTTAGATGACGATCAATCAACTTTAAACAGGATCCACCTTTCTTTTGACGGATCGCCTTACGCCAGTCTCCCACCCAGACGCACTGTGCTTCAACCAAGGGATAGCCGTGATAGCGGCCAGGTAAAATAGTCGCTGCTAGTTGCTTATTTTGAACCATTTTTTGCATTTTTTGAGGAGGTGTAGCAGTTAAATAGAGCAAACAACCGCTTGCTTTCACCGCTTTTTCTGTCGCAAAATTAAGCATAGCATTATTATAGTAAGGAAAAGAATCCACCTCATCAATGACTAGTAAATCAAAGGCAGACTGAAATCGTAACAATTGATGGGTTGTCGCAATGACAAATGGGCTGTATTGATAGTCTTCCTCGATTTGACCATGCAATAAGACAATCGGTATATAAGGAAAAGCTGCTTTAAATCGTGGATATAACTCAAGGCAAACATCAATACGTGGGGAGGCAATACACACTCGCCCTTTTTCTGTAAGACAACGGGCAATCACTTGAAAAATCATTTCTGTTTTGCCTGCACCTGCCACTGCCCAAATTAATCGTCGTTCCCTTTTATCATAACTCCTTAAACAATCAGCAGAGGCCCGTTCTTGCTCGGCCGATAAGCTTCCTTCCCATTTCAAAAGAGGTAAGTGGTCGATTACAAAATCATTTTTCTCCTCTAAACCGTATAAAAAACTGCACCGTTTAATCTTGCCCATAGCTAAGCATTGACTACAGTAAAAGCAATGATTACCACAATGACAGGGCCCTGATATTAGAAATTCTTGTTGATTTGTGCCACAACGTTGGCACTGCCAACCACTTGTTGTTTTTTGAAAAGCTGCTGTTTTAATTGCAATTTGATCAAGTATCACCTGATTTCCCTGCCATTCTGTTTGAAGAATCGCGCGTCCATATAGTTGCTGTTCCATGTAGATTCCCCCTTTTTCCCATCTATTAATAAATACGCAAAAAAGAGCTGAGGACGTTTTTTTCCTCAGCTCTTTTGCTTATTTAATAAAATATGATTTAAGGGCGTATAGGCTAGCTGCCCATCCACTTGATGACTTTGAAAAAGTGTCACTTGAGACACACACTCATTGAAGGCAACTGGCTGATGACACCACTTCTCTTCATCCAGTAAAACAACTTGCCTAGCCATAGTTACATGAGGCGTATAGGGCCGGTCTTCAACAGCCAATCCCATTTCTTTTATAACAGCTTCAACCTTTTTAAAAACGGCCAACAAGTCTGCTGTTAATAGCACACCAACCCATGGAATATAACGATTTTTCTTAATAAAATAGCCGCACTCACCACCTAAAAGAGAAAAGCGGTCTGTCTTAGCTAGTTTTTCTGATAACTGCTTAAATAATTGCACATAGTCGGTTTCACTGATTTCACCAATAAAACATAGCGTTAAATGAAAGTTTTCCTTTCGAGTCAAACGGCCTTTTTCAGACCAATCAGCTAACTTAGCTTGGTAAGCTTCTAAATCATCTTTCAGCGCTGAGCTGAATTGAATCCCAACAAAGACTCTCATCTGATTCCACCTTACAGTTCTGGGCAGTTTCTTTCCACATCTTCAGTCCATGTTAAACCTAACGCACCTTCTCCTAGGTGAGTCCCAATAACTGGACCAAAGTAGCTCAATTCAAAGCGGACATCTGGATACAGAGCTTTTAATTCACCCATCCAAGCCCGACCCTTATCTTCAACATTAGCATGAATAACGGTCGCAATAACGGGGTAATCTACTTTGGCCAAATCTTCGCCTAAACGTTCATTAATACGAGCCATTGCTTTCTTTTGCGTTCTAATTTTCTCAAATACGGTAATCACTTTATTTTCAAAATGAAGAATCGGCTTAATCTTCAACATTGACCCAACCAGTGCGGCACTGCCAGATAAACGGCCTCCCTTTTGTAAATTATTCAGATTATCGACAATAAAGTAGGCCTGTGAGCGACTTCTCATTTGTTCAAGTTGTTGGATAATTTGATCAGGATGGATGCCTTTTTTAGCTAAACGCGCCGCTTCAAGAACATAGCGACCTTGAACGTAGCAGCTGTTTTCTGAATCAAATGGATAGATTTGGCAGTTCGTAAATTCTTCTACTAACGAATGGACGCTCTGGTAAGTGCCACTAATGCCCGAAGACAAATGAATAGAAATAATCGCATCATAGTCTTTAGCTAATTCTTCAAACACTTCAATAGTCTTTCCAATAACTGGCTGCGAACTTTTTGGAAAATCCTCAGACTCTCTAACGATGTCATAAAACTCTGTTGCCGATAAGTCTATTTCTTCTTGGTAAGAGTCAATCCCGATTTGGACTAGTAAAGGCAGCATATAAATATCATGCTTCTGCCTTAACTCTTCCGTTAGATAGGACGTACTATCAGTAACGATTGCTGTTTTCATTTAAACGATTCCCTTCAATTATTGCTGGTTTTTTAAATAAGTTTCCTTCTCTCAAGGGCGTTTCTAGCTGCCTCTTGGTCTGAGAAATGATAAATTCTACCTTTTTCATCGTAGTAAATGGTATCATGACCCCTTCCAAGTAACAAGACAATATCACCAGGCTCTGCCATTTCAACGGCTTTATAGATTGCTTCGGTTCGGTTTTCGATATAACTATAGTTAGTCATCCCTTCCGGTATACCCGATCTCATCATTTCCCAAATTTGAGACTGATCATCTTGCTTCGTTTCATCGGTTGTCATAATAGCATAATCGGATTGTTCCACTCCAATTTTAGCCATTATTGGTCGTTTATCTGCCTCCCGTTTACCTGGGCATCCAAATACTGAAATAATCTTGCCTTTTGAGATCATTTTGACTGTTTCAAGAACTTTCTCCATAGCGTCTGGTGAGTGGGCATAATCCACGTAAACTTTTACATCTTCCTTGGCTGTTGAAACCAGTTCCATTCGACCAACAACACCTTTAAAGCTTTCATAGGCTGTAATAATCGCTTCTAAATCATAACCTAGCGCGTAAACAGCGGCTATCGCAGCTAATACATTGGCTACATTATACTCTCCGACTAGGATTGACTTAACAGGGTAAGTCTTATCACCTACGACAAGATCAAATTGAGTTGAATCTTCATCATAGTGAATACGGTCCGCAAAAAAATCAGCCGCTTTGTCCTTAACACTGTAGGAAATAACTTCCGCAGCGGTTGCTAACGCATAACCTTCAAAGGTCTCATCGTCTTTGTTTAAAACAGCCACTTTTGGTCGGTTAAAGGGTTGGCTATAGCTATTGCCTAGTTGAGAGAATAATAACTTTTTGGCTTCGCGATATTCTGCCATCGTATTATGAAGTTCCATATGTTCATGGGTTAAGTTCGTCATGACAGCCACATCAAAATTCACACCCCAAACGCGACCTTTAACCAGTGCTTGCGAAGATACTTCCATAGCACATAAGTCCACCGCTTCTTCTCGCATTTGTTTTAGAACACGTTGGAGCGTAATGCTGTCTGGTGTTGTGTTTTTAGTTGGATAAAAATCGTCATTAATTTGGATGCCGACAGTTCCAATCAATCCTGTCCCTTTTTTAAGACACTTCATAATTGCCTCGATAATAAAGGAAATGGTTGTTTTCCCATTTGTCCCCGTAACACCCACTAATTGAAACTGGTTACTCGGAAAATCATAGAAAGCATTAGCTAGAATTGCCATTGCCTTATCTGTATTATTGACATAAATAATCGGTACAGACCCGTTAGTTTCAACTGTTTTTCTTGCGATAACGGCAATAGCACCTTTTTCAATCGCAGTTGCAGCATATTGGTGACCATCAAAATTACTTCCTTCAATACAAATAAAGATATCTCCAGCCTCTACTTCTCGTGTATCTTGTGTTATTTTTTGAATTGGTTGATCAGACAATTCACCCGTTATTTTTTTTATAGTTAAGTGATTCAATAAATTTTCTAAGTTCACTATTACACCTCATTCTAAGCCTTTCGGTTTCACAAGCTATTATACCTTATAATAAAACAAAATAGGACGCCTGGAAAGATTTTACGTTTTATTAAATATTTTATCACTTTCGTTTAATTTTCTTAAATATGCTAAAATAAATCTATGAAAAATCGGAAAGGAGACGACTCATGTTAGAATCCTACAAAACCATCTCTCAAGAAGGGCAAGAAGAAATTATTATTAAAGGATCCCGTTTTATTTGTAGCCTTAAGCGTGTGACTGACGAAGAAGAGGCAAAAGCATTCATCCAAGGGGTTAAAAAAGAGCACTGGAAAGCCACTCATAATTGTTCAGCCTACTTAATTGGCGATACCAATCATATCCAACGTGCTCACGATGATGGTGAGCCATCTGGAACAGCAGGTGTACCTATGCTTGAAGTTCTAAAAAAGAATGATTTACGCTATGTCGCAGCAGTAGTGACTCGCTATTTCGGTGGTACTAAATTAGGAGCCGGTGGACTGATTCGTGCTTACGGAAAATCCGTTTCATCTGCCCTTCGTTCCATTGGACTAGTCGAACGGTCCTTACAGATACCTCTTGTTTGTACGGTAAGTTATTCGGCTTCTGGCAAATTAGAAAATTATTTATTACAGTCTACTTATCCCCTTATTGACACCATCTATACCGATACGGTTAGCTTTAAAGTGGGTGTTAAAACAGCTGAAGTGGACCAGTTTCAAGCTGAACTCATTGATCTGATGAATGGACAAATTACCTTCGAAGCAGAAGACGTACAATATGTTGAACAAGCAGTCTCACAACAGATTGAGGAAGACAGCGACGAAGATGATGAAGACTAAAAAGGACTGAACCACTCTCTCATTACCTCAGAGTGGTTCAGTCCTTTTTGTCTGGACTACCTATTATTTTTTGTAGGAATCGTTTTAAGCTATTTTCTTCCTTACCAATCAAGTTAAAAGAAGCAATAAATAAGATCATTCCAAATAACAAGCCTAACGTTAAAATAATTGATCCCCAAAATGAAGATAAGGGATACAACATCGCTGTTAAGGAAAAAATAATGCCTAGAGCGTATATAACGAGCACGGTCTGGCGGTGGTTGAAGCCTAGCTTCAATAAACGATGATGAAGATGGCCACGATCCTTCTGACTAATGGCCTGTCGGTTAAGTAAGCGTCTAATAATGGATGCTAGCGTGTCTGTCAATGGTACACCTAAAATAGCAACTGGAATGAGTAATGATATAAAAGTCGCATGTTTCAAGCCATTCAATGATAAGGTCGCAATCATGAAGCCAATAAACAATGAACCAGTATCACCTAAAAAAATCTTCGCCGGATAAAAGTTGTGGGGAAGAAAACCAATCAGCGCTGCCACTAATAAAAAAGTCATGGCGACAATCGGTACATTGGTGGAGATTGAAAACACATAACTCACTAATCCCATAGTTGTTAACGAAATAATTGACGAACCAGCTGCTAGACCATCCAATCCGTCCATCAAATTAACCGCATTAGTAATACCCGCAATCCACAAAATCATCGCTAGATAGCCAATCTCACTAAATTCAATTCTTCCCAAATAAGCAATCGTCAAATGATCGAATCTCACTTCTGTGAAAAAATAGTAAATATTAGCTGCTAGCAAAATACCTAGCATTTTTTGCCAAGGCTTTAACTCATGTCGATCATCAATAATCCCGGTTAGAAGGATAACGAAGGAGCTGATGAAGATAGGTCCGATATCTGCAATTTGATTAACGGGCGGAATACCGATAAGATACATCATCCAATAGCTGACAAAAATGGCAATACCACCTAATGTCGCTATTGGTCTTGTATGAATTTTTTTAGGTCCTGGATGATCAACCCATCCAAAATGTCCCGCTAGTTTCCTAAAAATAGCAGTGACAGTAAAACTAACGATAACTGTCAGTACAAACAAGATCACAAACCGCATCGAAAAACTCATCTCACTCCTCCTTTCTTAATTGAAATCATCAAAGAAACCACTATTAATGAGCGTTTTTTTCCCTGTCGTCATATCATACATAATCCAATCGTAGATTTCTAACAAATGTTGTGCTTGTTCTGATAAGTCATCACGACTTTTTACAAAATCTTCTTTCTCTTTTGAGTAATACATACCTTTTTCAAATGCTGGCACTTCTTGACGCAAATCCATCAGGAAAGCGTCAAATCCACTGACAGGCTGGTCGGTTAAACGAGCCAGTTCACTATAAAAATAAATGGGACTAATTAGTCCTAGCGGTTGGCTGTCAGACAGATAATTAGTAAAGATGATAGCAGGTGTTTGGTGCAAAGTGGTTTGGCCGTTATTTTCTAAGATCTTTTCACCAAAAACACTCGGCCAATGGTCACCCCAAAACACAACAGCTGTTGGCTCATCTAAAGCTTGTAGGTCCTCATAGAATTGCTCTAAAGCTTGATCACTATAATTTAAATCTTGCAAATATTGGTTGATCTTTTCATTACGATAACCAGTCTCTTGAAAGAGAGGATAATCGTCATACTTAGCTGCATAAGGCATATGATTTTGCATCGTAACCAAATGAACAAAATCCGTTTCTACTGAATCAGCCATCACTTGAATGACCTCATCGTAAGCAGACTGGTCGGATATGTACGGATTATTATCTATCTTCAGGCGATTTGTCATTGTTTCATCATAATAAAAAGCATCGAATGCTAGATTATCATAATTTTGGCGTCTTTTATACATAGACGTATTATAAGGATGGATTGCTGTCGCATAATAACCGCGTCCTTTTAACTTAGATACGATAGACGGAAATGTCGTTTCCTTAGGTAAAAATTGCGTAAATGGTGTCGAAACATGCGCAGCAAAGGGCTCCATCGAAAGAGCGGTTAAAGCTTCAAACTCAATATTGGCGGTTCCCCCACCATAACCTTGAGACAACATCCGCCCGCTCCAACTTTCTTGAGACAATGTTCTCGTAAAGGGAATGGGGTCCCAAACTTGAGATGTTTCCTTTAAATCAAAAGGGTCAGCAAAACTTTCATTCATAATAAAAATAATATTGGGTTGCTCAACTGTAGCAGATCGCTGGCTATTGATAGCAGCAGCCTTTTCACTATACGTTTCCTCGATAGTCTGTAAAACGTCACCTTCATCCCCTGCTGGTTTATCCATAGTGTCAGCCGGTAAATTATATAGAAAACCCGCTACAAAACCATTGTTATAATAGTTCATCTGCTGGCTATAAGGAATCCAGTATGCTGAATAATCATAAGCTTTTTTGACCAGATTACCCTCTTTTGAAAAGGTTGATAGGTAGACTAAGCCGAAACTACTCAACAAGAGCATGACGATTCGACTGCGCTTAGATAGTTTGAGGCTTGTTTGCTTACGTTCTTGCCTAATGACAAAAAAAAGAAGCACGCCAATCATTAAAACCAATATAACAATGGCAAATAAAAGGGTAGGTGTCAGCATCTCTACTAATGACCCCACACTACTCACCATAGAAAAATCTGACGGATAGAGCGGCTCACTCCGTTGTCTCATTTTTTCAAAGCTCATAAAACCGATAATAGCAGACAAGCTGAAAAAGGTCAGGTTTGCTAACCTCACCTTTCCAACAACTGCCCATATCCAGATAGCTGGAACAAGAAGCACCAGCCAACTAATGAGAAACTTTATGGTGTGCCAGCGGAATACAAAATTAAAGACGAGGCTAATATTTAGCTCATTTTGAAACCACTGCAATAAAAGTTGTGAGATGAAGACTGTTGCGATGAGCGACAACCACTGCCTTCCCTTTTTTGACGTCATCCTTGTATTCACACTACTCACTCCCTAGTCATTCTATGATTGCTTCCAGAAATCATCGTAAATCGTAATTGGTAAATGGCGTTTGTGTTCAGAACGGACATACCAACGTTCAATGATTTGTGCTTCATTTTCATTAATTTCTTTACCTTCTAAGTAAGCATCAATCGCTTGATAAGACACCCCTAATGCCACTTCATCTGGTAAGGCGGGACGATCTTCTTCTAGGTCGGCTGTCGGCACTTTCTCATATAAATGAGGCGGACAATTCAATACCTTAAGCATAGCTTTTCCTTGGCCTTTGTTTAATCGCCATAGCGGTAATATGTCTGCTGCACCGTCTCCAAATTTCGTATAAAAACCGGTCACCGATTCTGCAGCGTGATCTGTTCCAATCACTGCACCACTGGTTTGACCAGCAATGGCATATTGAACAACCATGCGTTGGCGTGCTTTAATATTTCCTTTATTAAAGTCACTGATTTCAGAGTCATTTTCTTCCAAGGCTGATACGATCGCATCTGTTGCCTCTTTAATATTTACGGAAATCGTTTGATCTGGCTGAATAAAAGCCAAAGCATCCATCACATCGGTTTCATCCAGCTGTTTGCCATATGGCAGTTTCACTGCGATAAAACGCAGCTTATCATTTCCTGTCTCTTGACGCAGTTCTTCAACAGCAAGTTGAGCTATTTTACCGGCTAGTGTCGAGTCCTGCCCGCCACTGATACCGAGTACCAAACTTTGAAGGAATGGATGAGCCTTTAAGTAGTCTTTTAGAAACGCTTTACTGGCCTCAATCTCTTCTTCTGCCACAATGTGTGATTTCACTTTTAATGCCTCAATAATGTCTTGTTGTAACGGACGCATTTACCTTTCCTCCTTTTAGAATACTGGGTCGTCTTTACGAATGGTTTGTTTAATTTCCTTGATGGTATTCATCTTGTGATCCCAAGCCTTTTGTGACAAGTCAACTGGATAATCTTCTGGATTAAGAATACGTTTATACTCATCCCAAAGGGCATCTTTTCTTTCCGTTGAATATTGTCTAATGTCTTGAATCGTTGGCAAGTCATAGATTAATTCACCATCAATAAAAATATCCTGTAATACCGGACGTGCATTAAAGTCAGTCACTGTTTTATTGATATACGTATAGGTTGGATGGAACATAAAGAGTTCTTTTTCTTGATCAGGACGTTCATCCCATAAAGCCACATAGTCCCCTTCAGATTTGCCATCTTCTCGTCTCGTAATCCGCCAAACTTGTTTACGGCCTGGTGTAGACACTTTTTCAGCATTACTTGAAATTTTCAAGGTATCCACCATTTTACCGTTATCGTCTTCGATACTAACTAATTTATAAACGGCTCCTAATGCCGGTTGGTCGTAGGCTGTAATTAAATAAGTTCCTACTCCCCATACATCAATCTTAGCACCTTGCATTTTTAAGTTTAAAATCGTCATTTCATCTAAGTCATTTGATGCGTAAATTTTAGCATCAGGGTACCCAGCGTCATCCAGTTGCTGTCTAATTTTTTTAGATTGGTAAGCCATATCACCACTGTCAATCCGTACGCCTAAGAAATTAATCTTATCACCCATTTCATTGGCAACACGAATCGCAGTCGGTAAGCCTGAGCGAAGAGTGTCATAGGTATCAATCAAAAATACGCAATCTTTATGAGATTTGGCATAAGCCATAAAGGCATCGTAGTCATTGCGGTAAACTTGAACAAGTGAGTGAGCATGCGTTCCTACTGCAGGAATATTAAATAATTTACCTGCACGAACATTAGACGTTGCATCAAAACCACCCACATAGGCAGCACGTGCACCCCATAAAGATGCATCCATTTCTTGTGCACGTCTTGAACCAAATTCCATTAAGGTATCTTGTTCTGCTACTAAACGTAAACGAGCAGCTTTAGTTGCAATCAGCGTTTGAAAGTTCACAATGTTTAATAGCGCTGTTTCAATGAGTTGGCATTGCGCCAATGTTCCTTCTACTTGAACAATCGGTTCATTGGCAAAAACCAACTCCCCTTCAATGGCAGAACGGATACTACCCGTAAAGCGGAAGTCACTTAAGTACTGTAAAAATTCTTCTGGGTAATCTTGTGATTCTCTTAAATAAGCAATATCCGATTCAGTAAAGCGTAAGGTCTTAATGTACGCTACTAATCGTTCTAACCCTGCAAAAATGGCATAGCCATTTTTAAACGGATTTTTTCTAAAATAAAGCTCAAAAACAGCATGTTTGTCTGTAATGCCTTCATCCCAATAAGCCTTCATCATATTAATTTGATATAAATCCGTATGTAATGCTAGACTGTCGTCGTTGTATTTTAATCCCACCATGAGCACTCCTTATTTACACGTTTGGTTGAATACACACTAGTAGCCAACCTACTTTTCTATTATTATAGCGCAAAGCGCTTGAGATTTCTTTTTTTTTAGCATAAAAAAGCTTATAAAAAAGGGATAGCGACACTTTAACATGCCGGTATCCCTTATAAACTTATCTTTAATGGATGACTTTAATTCCTTTAGCAATCAGCTCTTGTTCGGAATGCATCGTCCGTTCGGTTTCATCCAACCCACGTGAGCTTACCTTATCGAACAAGATTTTAACAGTTTGCAACATAATTTTTAAATCTAAAATCAAGGAATATTCCTTAATGTAGATTAAGTCAAAGTTCAGCTTACTATTAAAGTCTGATGCATACTTTCCGTAAACTTGGGCATAGCCAGTAATGCCGGCACGCACATTATGTCTCAAGTAGTAGTGCGGATTTTCTTCCTTAAACTGATCGACAAAGAATGGGCGCTCAGGACGCGGACCAACAATTGACATATCGCCTTTTAAGACGTTAAACAACTGAGGTAACTCGTCAATGCGTAAGGAACGCAAGTATTTTCCAACAGACGTGACACGCATATCATTGCTTGTCGCTAGAACGGGACCTGATTCTTTTTCAGCAGTAATTCCCATACTACGGAATTTTAGAATCTCAAACTCTTTTCCGTCTTTGGTAATTCGGGTTTGCTTGTATAAAATCGGGCCTTCTGAACTTCGTTTCACTAAGACAGCTGCCACTGCCATAATCGGTGATGACACAATAATAAGCAACAATGAAAACACAATATCAATCAACCGTTTGATGATGCCATCTTCTGACGCAATTCGAAACGGTGATACTTCAATAATACTCTCGTCTTCAATATTCATCATGTTTGGATTAACCATAACAAGATTTTCAAAGCTGGTGTTCAAGAAGAATTTCTTGTCTTCACGCATTAACAAATCATAAATGCGTAATTTCTCTGATTCTTCAATTTGACTGGCCAGATAAACAATATCAATATCATTTAGATGACTTTTGACATTTTCATAGTAGTCAGACAGAACCACATGAGACACCACATGACGGATGCTCTTTGTGTTGGAAAAGTTATCAACTGCCGCAAAGACTTCTTTTTCCATTCCCACAATCATCACACGTTTACTACCACTTAATTTTTGGTAAACCTTGAATACGAGCACACGCCACGTAAACAAGACGATACAGCCAACAAAAAAGTGAATCAGAATAACCGAGCGCGGAAACGCCAGCCATCTTCCTGCGAACGTCAGTGCCATGATATACAAGGACACGACAACTTGTCCGATAATGGTAATGAATAAAAAGTCGCTGACCGATTTATTATATAAGATGTATGTTCCAAATAGGATACTAACGATGATAAATCCAATAGAAACATAGATGATACTGCCTTTAAAAGCTTCAAGATTGCGAATAGGAATATTTGCTCCATATCTCAAGCGGAAAGACAGTAATAATGAACCGATAAATAGCAGCAAATCAATCAATATAATGAAGAATTTTCGTGATTTTGTCCATTCCTCTTTTTGATTCACGGTCTATTACCTCCTTAAAGTCATTATGACTTCATCTATTTTAGCATGAAATCAAACAGAGGAACAGAGACAACTGTCAAAGTATAGATGCTTTTCTTATTCCATTGTTATAATCACAGTGCCACCTAAACTTCTTGGAGGAAGGGTTAGGGTAAGTTTACGATCAGATGGTATAGTATAGCTTTTGCCACTATAGCGGTCGATGACTTGGCTAGACGTTGAAAAAGGAAGTTCAATAGTCACTTCTTTTTCTTGATCGAAGATATTTAAGGCAATCACAACTTGCTCGTCTTGATAGCTACGACTAAAGACAAGGTAGCCCTCATCATTAGAACCCGCAATCGTTTCGCGACTGCCTTTAGAAAACAGTTTGCTGTAATCTTTGCGAATATTTAATAGTGTTTTGTAGTGATTATAAACTTGACTGCCCGATCCTTCGCTTGCTTCCCAATCAAAATCATAGCGGTTCTCACTATATTCGCCATTATCCATATTTTTAGCAGCCGCTCCTGTTAAGCCAATTTCTTCTCCATAATAGATGACTGGTTGGCCTTTAGCTGTAATCATTAGGGACGCCGCAACCATTTGCTTACCGAGGTCGCCACCTGCTTGCTTATAGAGAAAACCATCTTCATCATGGCTAGATAAAAATTGCCCCATCGTCGCATCAGATGTCAGCTTATTATTCCGATCAATTAATTTTTCTTGTGCCCCCATAACATCCCAGTTAACGAAACTACCCGCTATTTGTTTAAACTCAAAATCTAGTAAGCTATCCATTTCACCGTCATTCAGATAGCCGCCATTCTTATCGATTGAAGCACCATAATCCTCACCAATTAATTTAAAATCTGATTTCACTTTTACTAATTCATTTTTAAAAGCCTTCCAAGTCGTATCTTCTACATGCTTAACCGTATCTACTCGGTAAAAATCGATGGTATCGCCTCGAATTGTTTGAGCTTTTTCCAACCAATCCGTCTGCCATTCAATGATTTGTTGCCTTACATCTGCCTCTTCTGTTTGTAAATCGGGTAATCCTGATAGCTCACCTACAATTTGGTGATTCGCAACGGGATCTGTTCGAATCAGCCCGTCAAAAACCATTTGCTCCTCTTTAGTCGGAAAATTCGCAATGGATTGATCCCCATCAGTAATCTTCATTCCATAACCCGTATGATTTAAGACAACGTCAACCATCAATTTTATGCCATGGTCATGAGCCGTTTCAATGAGTTGGTGGAAAGTTGCTAAGTCGCCTAAATGTTCATCTAACTGTGTGAAATCCTTTGCCCAATAGCCATGATAGCCATATTGCTTATCATTGACCCCTGCTCTGACATTCCAATCAATATTATCAACAATTGGCGTTATCCATAAGGTATTAATCCCCAACCCCTGCAAATAAGGTATCTTATCTATCAACCCTTGA
Organism: Jeotgalibaca arthritidis; assembly: GCF_011100465.1. NCBI lineage: Bacteria > Bacillati > Bacillota > Bacilli > Lactobacillales > Carnobacteriaceae > Jeotgalibaca > Jeotgalibaca arthritidis. The sequence continues at coordinate 1,355,628 of NZ_CP049740.1, read as the reverse complement.
AAGTCACCACCATGATAGGTCTCAAGATGGTCTAAATCAATGACGTCATCAAAGGGATTATCGTTGGAAGGATCCCCATTATAAAAACGGTCTGTTAAAGCAAAATAAATACGAGCTTCGTCCCAATCAAAAGCTAAAGGACTATCTTTTTCTTCTTTCGCTACTACAGTAATTGTTTTTTCGATTTGTTCGGTGTGATTGTTCTGGTCTGTTACAGCTAGCACAAGTGTCTTCTCGCCTGGAGAAAGCTGATCATCAATACCAAAACTAATTTCATTTAGCGACCCGTCCATTGTGATGGGTGCTTCAATTCCGAATGCTGTCGCATCCAGAGTGATTTCTTTAATGACATCGTTGAAATAAACGGATTCGTCAATCGTTAATAAAATACTATCTTGTTGACTTGGATATTCTGGTAAAAGCTGAATCTCTTTTGCTGTGAGTAACTCTGGCTCGTTAGAAGTTTGAGAAGTAATTTCATGAGTACCCGCATCTGAACAAGCTGTTAGTATACCGATTGCCGACAAAGCAATGACAAGAAATTGTTTCAAAATCAATCCACTCCTTTTTTTGTAAACGATATCATCCGTTCTATCTATTAGCAACAAAATTCCATTTGTTAGCGCTAACTTTTTTCACACAAAAAAGCTGCCTCTTCAGACAGCTTTTTCATTCTATTCATTAAATAACTTTTTTCTTCCATAGACCTAAAATAACAGCTGAAATAACCATACCAATGAGAAGTGTTAAAATAAACATTAATCGCTGTTCGGCCAAGCCAATTACAAAGATACCGCCGTGAGGTGCTGGAATAGAAACTTGCCAAAACTGTGTTAAGCCACCTGCAATTGCCGATCCAATGATGGACGATGTAATGACACGCAATGGATCTGCTGCCGCAAATGGAATAGCGCCTTCTGTAATAAATGAAAAGCCTAGGACAAAATTAGACAAGCCTGATTGGCGTTCCGCATCTGTAAATTTATCTTTAAACAATAGAGTTGCCAAACCAATTGCCAATGGTGGAATCATACCACCTGCCATAACAGCGGCCATAAAGGCACCATCGCCCGTATCCGTATAGATACCAATTGAAAAGGCATAGGCTGCTTTATTGAACGGACCACCCATATCAATCGCCATCATACCACCGAGTAGTGCGCCTAATAAGATAGTATTTGTCGCCCCTAAGTTCTCCAAGAATGTCAGCATTGCTGTATTAATCGCTGAGAAAATAGGCCCTACAATAAAGAACATCAATAATCCCGTAATTAATAAGCCAAAGACAGGGTAGATTAAGATCGGTTTTAAGCCCTCTAACGTTTTCGGAAGGTTTTTAAAGACTTTTTTGAGCGTATGAACAATGTAACCTGCCATAAAACCGGCTACTAAGCCTCCAAGAAAACCTGCATTTTGATTAACAGCCATCATCCCGCCTGCCATACCTGGCAGTAATCCAGGTCGATCGGCAATACTATAAGAAATATAGCCTGCTAAAATAGGAATTAAGAAGGTAAAGGCTGTTCCGCCAATCGTATTGAAGGATTCAAATAAAATACTGTCACTACCAAAGCTACTTTCAAATAAGAAAGAAATCGCTAAAATAATTCCGCCACCTACTACGAATGGCAACATATGAGAAATGCCGTTCATTAAATCCTTGTAAATATTGCCTAGTCCAGATTGTTTTTCGTTAGTCTGCTCTGCTTGGCTCACTTGACCCGTAGCATGCCAAATAGGTGCTTCTTGTTTGACTGCCTTATTAATCAATTCTTCTGCTTTGTTTATGCCATCACTGACAGGTCGTTGTAAAACGGCTTTGCCATCGAATCGGTCCAAGGATACTTTTTTGCCCGCCGCAATAATGACAGCTGATGCACGCTGAATTTCTTCATCAGTTAGAATATTTTTAGCACCCTCAGACCCGTTAGTTTCAACTCTAATATCAACCCCTAGCTCTGCCGCTTTTCTTTTCAAGGCATCCTCTGCCATATAAGTATGGGCAATACCGGTTGGACAAGCTGTAACAGCGACAACAAATGGTCGCTCGCCAACTGACTCTATTTCTTGGCTTTTCTCTTTATCAGCGGTTTCTTCTGCAGCCGAAAAAATAGCTTGAACGTCTTCCGCATTTTGAGCTGCCTTCAGTTGACTCAAGACTTCCGGATTAATTAATTGACGGGATAGAGATGCTAATACATTTAAATGAACATTATTAGCGCCTTCTGGTGCAGCAATCATAAAGAACAAATGAGCCGGTTGTCCGTCTAGCGAATCATAATCAACGCCGGCTTTACTTTTAGCAAAAACGACTGCTGGCTTTTGAACAGCAGCGTTTTTAGCGTGTGGCATCGCTATTCCATCGCCCAAGCCTGTCGATGACTCGTTCTCACGAGCTAGGATGCCAGCCTTAAAGGTTTGCTCATCGGTCACAATGCCATGGCCAATAAGACTGGCAATCATTTCGTCCAAGACCGCTTCCTTTGTTGTGGCTGTCAAATCCATAATCATGAGTTCCTTAAGTAACACATCATTGATCTTCATACGTTTCAACTCCATCTATTTTTTTAATTTGTATATCTGAAAGTAAGGCATCAATATCCGGTCGTTTCGCTAAGTCATCGGAGAATGCGGTAGCACTTCCACAGGCAATGCTGAATTTAAATGCTTCTAAAGGATTTTGAGTTTGGCTATAAGTGCCTACGAATCCAGCTACCATAGAATCCCCTGCACCTACTGAATTTTTTACCTTTCCTTTAGGCGCTTGTCCGTGATAAGTTCCTTCTTGGCTAAATAAAAGAGCGCCATCGCCAGCTAGTGAAATAATCACAAATTGAGGACCTTCTTCTAACAACAGTTTGCCGTAAGGAATCATATCGGCGACCGTCTCTAGTTGAACGCCAAACAAATCTCCCAATTCGTGGTGGTTGGGTTTAACTAATAATGGTTCATAAGGGAGCGCGGCTTTCAAGTCTGCCCCTGTCGTATCAATAACAAAGGGAATATTTTTTCCAGCTAGCTTTTGAATCATTTGTTGATAGTAACGATCACTCAAACTTTTTGGTCGGCTACCGGATAGAACAACGAGATCATCTGCTGTAAAGTGGTCATATTGTTCAAGCAGTAAGTCTGCTTGAGCTGCATCTATATAAGGTCCATCGCCATTCATCTCTGTTTCTTTTTCTGCTTTTAATTTAACATTTATGCGACTGTCATCATTAACCTCAATAAAGTCGGTTTGAATCCCTTCCTGATCTAACCAATCTGTGATAAATCGTCCTGTAAAGCCACCTGTGAAACCAAGTGCCGTTGTTGAGATGTCCAGTTGGTTTAAGATACGCGATACATTAATCCCTTTCCCACCAGGTAATTTGAAGTCTTTCGAAATACGATTGACCCCTCCTATATCAAGGTGATCAAGGTGAATAATATAATCAATTGATGGATTTAGCGTCACTGTGTAAATCATCATTCCACCTCCATTACTGTTGTTTGTTCCTCTAATAACGCTTTCAACTCTTTCGAAAGAGCTGTCGTAATAACAGTTGCATCTTCAATATCCGCAACTTTTGCAAAGGTCACTGTATTTATTTTCGACGCATCTGCCAAAATAAACGATCGGCCTGACTTTGCCATCACCAGTTGTTTAATCGCTGCTTCTTCAACATCGGGTGTCGTATAGCCATAATCAACATCAATCCCATTCATACCTAAAAATGCTTTGCTAAAATGATAATTTTGAATTTGCCAATGTGCTTCAGGACCAATGACTGCTTTCGTTCGCTGTTTAATCTTCCCACCAATTTGAATAGTTGTTATTCCTAAATCTGTTAATAGGCTTGCATGCGGAATCCCATTTGTTATAACGGTTATCTCTCTTCCTTTTAAAAAGGGAATCATTTCATAAGTTGTTGACCCTGCGTCGAGATAAACCAGTTCTTTGTCTCGAATCAAGCTAGCTGCTAATTTTGCAATGTCTCTTTTTTCATCAATATGTTTAAATGATTTTTCTTCCATCATATCTTCGCCAACAAGATGATGAATGCGTCGTGCACCACCATGAACACGGACAAGTTTTTCTTCTTCTTCAAGTTTCTTTAAATCTCTTCTGATAGTTGATTCTGATGATTCTGTTATATCTACTAAGTCTTGTAATTTAACAAATGATTCTCTTTCTAAGCTTTCTAATATTAATCGATACCGTTCGTCTGTAAGCACTTTCCTCACCTCGCCATTAATATACCACCAAAAACAGCCAAATTCAACCACAATCATTCATTTTCGTTCAAATGAAGCAAAAAAAAGAGGCTTTCGCCTCTTTTCTGGATGATTATATTCTGTTTATCTTGAGATTTCTCAATTAATGTCCAGTGTCCGCATCTGCCAAAGACATGACGTTCAGAAAATTCCAATAAATTAATCAATCCATAGGCATTTTCAACCGTAACAACCTTGTCTTCAAGACTGTGTGCCCCCAACTCATCACCCATCAAAGCAAGCTCATGAACAAGTGGAGAAACGGATATCCATGTTGCAAAGTCGTCACCTTCTTCATGAACGACTGTCATTCCTAATACTTTTGTAAAAAAAATAACCGACCCATCCATTTTCGATGTATATCATTCAAAGTGAGCTAGCTAATGGACATCAAAAATAGAGTCTCAGTATTCGTTTGACACTGATAAACACTCCTCTTAATTTGTATTATTTTTTAAGCGAACAAAAAAAGAGAATGGGCATGCCCATTCTCTTTTTGTTTGTCTTACATCATACCCATGCCTGGATCCATTCCAGGTGCTGGCATTTCTGGAGCAGGTTTGTCTGCAACAACACTTTCAGTTGAAAGGATTAGTCCGGCAACACTTGCTGCATTTTGTAAAGCAGAGCGAACAACTTTAGCTGGGTCAACGATTCCAGCTTCAATCATGTTTACCCATTCGTCAGTTGCTGCGTTGTAACCCATGCCTTGTTCTTCACCTTTAATTCTTGCAGCGATAACAGAACCTTCTAGTCCAGCATTTTCAGCAATTTGTCTAACTGGCTCTTCCAAAGCGCGAGCCACGATACGAACACCAGTCGCTTCATCTCCAGTTAGTTCTAGCGCACTTACGCGAGCTTGAACATTGACAAGCGCTGTACCACCACCAGCTACGATTCCTTCTTCAACTGCTGCACGAGTTGCATTAAGTGCATCTTCAATACGCAATTTACGTTCTTTTAATTCTGTTTCTGTAGCAGCACCAACTTTAATCACTCCTACACCACCAGCTAATTTAGCTAAGCGTTCTTGTAGTTTTTCACGGTCAAAGTCTGATGTCGTTTCTGCTGCTTGGGCGCGAATGTGAGCAACGCGTTGTGCGATTGCTGTTTTGTCCCCTGCTCCTTCAACGATTGTTGTATTATCTTTTGTGATGACAACTTTGCTTGCATGTCCTAAGTGTTCGATTGTTGAATCTTTCAACTCTAGTCCTAGGTCTTCAGCAATCACTGTCCCACCTGTTAATACAGCAATATCTTGTAGCATTTCTTTACGGCGGTCACCAAATCCTGGTGCCTTAACAGCAGCAACATTGAATGTTCCACGTAATTTGTTCAATACTAATGTCGGTAGTGCTTCGCCATCTACATCGTCTGCAATAATTAATAATGGACGACCAATTTTTAAAATTTCTTCTAGCAAAGGCAAAACATCTTGAATGTTAGAAATTTTACGATCAGTAATTAGGATAAATGGATTTTCAAGTTCTGCTTCCATTTTATCGTTGTCAGTTACCATGTATTGTGACAAGTAACCACGATCAAATTGCATACCTTCAACAACATCTAATTCTGTGTCAATTCCTTTTGACTCTTCGATAGTGATAACGCCGTCGTTACCAACTCTTTCCATTGCTTCAGCAATTAATTCCCCTACTTCACGAGAACCTGAAGAAACAGCAGCTACTTGAGCAATTGATTCTTTTGAGTTAACCGTTTGAGAAATTTCTGCTAGTCCAGCAACAGCTTCTTTCGTTGCTAACTCAATACCACGACGAATGCCAACTGGGTTTGCACCGGCAGTTACATTTTTCAATCCTTCGCGTACGATGGCTTGCGTTAAAACAGTTGCTGTTGTTGTTCCGTCTCCCGCAATATCATTTGTTTTAGATGCAACTTCAGAAACAAGTTTAGCACCCATGTTTTCAAAGTGGTCTTCTAATTCAACTTCTTTAGCAATGGTAACACCATCATTTGTAATTAGCGGCGAACCGTATGCTTTCTCTAAAACAACGTTACGTCCTTTTGGTCCAAGTGTTACTTTTACTGTATTTGCTAGTATATCAACGCCTCTTAGTAAGGCTGCACGAGCGTCTTCAGAAAATTTAATATCTTTAGCCATTATTTCTATTCACCTCATCAATTTAATTAGTCAATAATTGCAACGACATCTGTTTCTTTAATAACGAGATAATCTTTGCCTTGGTATTTAATATCGGTACCGGAATATTTTTCAAAAAGAACACGGTCCCCTTCTTTAACAACCATGTCAATCTTTGTACCGTTGTCAGTTACTCGTCCTTCGCCCGTTGCAATCACAATACCTGTTTGTGATTTTTCTTGTGCTGAAGATGGTAACACCAGCCCTCCGACTGTTTGCTCCTCTTCTTGAGCAACTTCAATGATAACGCGGTTTCCTAATGGTTTTAACACAAATATCCCTCCATAATCTATCATTTGAATTAGCACTCTCATCTAACGAGTGCTAATCTATGACTCTATATTAATCAAATCTACTAGTGAATGCAAGACAAAACTATTATTTTTTTTTAAAATTGTGATATACTTTCATATAGACTTTAAACTTCACGTTATTGAAGAAAAAGCATCCTTGCTTTTTAACTTTAACAGAAAGGTGAGATTTATGAAAAAGAAACTTTCTACAGCGACTAAAATTATTTTTGTTTACATCGCTGCTCAGCTATTACCCCTTCCCTTAATGTTTTTATTCCTAGAAAATCGTCAAATTGAAATGAGGTTGAATTTAACCATTTTATTTGCCTTTTTAGGAACAATTGGGATGATTTTACTCAACCGAACTAAGGAATGGACTCCTTCAACAGAACTAACGGATAAACCATCTGCACCTACTAAAAAGATTGTGTTATGGGGATTAATTGGATTTGTCGGCTCAATTGTACTTCAAATTGTAACGTCTCTAATTGAAATGGCTGTCTTTAACGTCTCTTCTGAATCGGTCAATACACAAACCTTGTTAGACACCGCTAGTGACTATCCTTTCTTAATTTTTATGATTGTTTTATTTGGACCAATCATGGAAGAATTTGTCTTTAGAAAAGCGATTTTTGCCCAACTCTCTTCATCAAGTGTCGGAATTGTCGGATCAGCTGTCATCAGCTCATTGTTGTTCGCCTTTATCCACTTTGATGGTCATATGCTTGTTTACGGGTCTTTAGGATTATGGTTTTGCTATTTATACTTTAAAACCAATAACATCTTTACCCCTATCATGGCGCATGCTTTAATGAATGCTTATGCCAGCTTACCGCTTTATTTCCCTGAGCTGTTTCAATAACCGCTTATTATTTATGTTTGTTTAGAAAGGAATCTCATGACTTTAAAAGATATTCTCATCCAAATCGGTATGAAATTTGTTTTTGGTTTGCTATTTGTCTACTTTGCCGTTGATAGTGTCAACACATCAGGCTGGGGCTTTTTAGCTATTCTAAGTATTCTATTCGCTACAAATAATATTGTTAACGGCATTAGAATGCTTGATACGTATTATAAAATCAAGAAAAATATCGATCCTAAATAAAAAACAGTTAAGCCGCAGCTTAACTGTTTTTTATTAGGAAATATTATTATCTAAGAAATAAATCAATGTTTGCAATTCATTCGTTAAATCAACATTTTGAATACGAACATCTTCTGGAACTGATAATCGAATCGGAGTAAAGTTCATGATACCTTTTATACCAGCCTCAGTTAAATCATTAGTCGCTTTTTGAGCAACATTTTGAGGGACTGTTAAAATGGCAACATCGATTTGTTGGATGCGTAGTTGTTCAATCATTTCAGACATATCATAAACAGGAACACCACTAACGATTTTGCCAACAATTTCTTCGTTCACATCAAAAGCACAACTGATGCGCACATTATTGCTCAAGTGGAAGTTGTAATTTAATAAAGCATGACCTAAATTACCTACTCCGATAAGAGCAACGTTTGTTAATCGGTCTTGGTTTAATGTTTTACTGAAGAAATCAAGTAGATACTCCACATCATAACCGTATCCTCTTTTTCCTAAAGCACCGAAATAAGAGAAGTCACGACGGATAGTCGCACTGTCCACCTTGACAGCTTCACTTAATTCATTTGATGAAATTCTTGCTTTTCCTGCGTTATGCAGATATCTCAAATAACGGTGATAAATTGGCAACCGTCTGGCAGTTGCTCTTGGTATTTCTGTTGACATTACAACGCTCCCTTTCAGCATAACGTTTTAAATCTATATAAAAAAGAATAATCACATAATCTTAGCAATCTAATACATAATAACATTATAGCACCACATTGTGAAATATCTAGTATTTTGCTCTAATTTGTATCTTTTTGTGAAAAAAATTCTTTGTTTTCCTTATTTTAATAAGCTTTAAATAAAAGTAGCGACATTATTCACAATCATTAGCTTTTCTATTAATGTTCCTATCTCTTGTTAAAATTCTATGATAAAATGAAATGGCATGTTCTTATTTGACATTTTAACGACCATTATATAGAGAAAGAGGATACACCTATGATATTATTGCAAGGCCAAAATCTTGCGCGTCATTTCGGTTCAACAGTCCTATTTGAAAATATTCAAATTACCATTCAAGATCAAGAGAGAATTGCCTTGGTCGGCCGTAACGGTGCTGGTAAATCGACTTTATTAAAAATACTAGCTGATTTTGAACCCACAGATGAAGGCAAGATTGCCAAGAAAAAAGATCTCCGTATTGGTTACTTAGACCAATACAGTACAGTTGATTCCGACAATACCATTTGGGAAGAAATGTTGTCGGTCTTCGAACCTATTATTAAACTAACGAAAGAAGCTGAAGAAGCAGCCCATGCCTTGACCGATGAAACGTTGATGCAAGACACTCTAGCCTTTGAAGCAGCTCTAAAACGGTATGATAGCTTGCAACAAGAAATTCAAGAAAAGAATGCTTACGGCTACGAGTCAGAAATCCGTTCAGTTCTACACGGCTTCCGTTTTTACGAGGAAGACCACCAACGACCTGTTTCGCAACTCTCCGGCGGTCAAAAGACACGCCTAGCACTTGCAAAAATCCTACTCGAAAAAAATGATTTACTTATTTTGGACGAGCCAACTAACCATTTGGACATTGATACATTAGCTTGGTTAGAAAACTACCTAATCGCTTATCGTGGCACCTTGCTTATCGTATCTCACGATCGCTACTTTTTAGATAAAGTGGCCACCAGTGTCTACGAAATTAGCCGCAATCGCATCCATTATTACAAAGGCAACTATTCCTTTTACTTAAAAGAAAAAGCAGCCCGATTAGAGCAAGAAATGAAACAATTCGAAAAACAACAAGGCGAAATTGCTAAATTAGAAGACTATATTGCTCGTAATTTAGTTCGTGCATCAACTACTAAAATGGCACAGAGCCGACGCAAGCGCCTTGATAAAATGACTCGACTCGAAAAACCAAAAGGTGACGAAAAATCCGCTCGCTTTTCATTTGATATTGAAAAGGAAAGCGGCAATGTGGTCATGATTCTAGAAAATGGCGCCATTGGCTATGATAGCACGATTCTCTCTGCCCCTATTCATTTGGACTTGCGCAAACATCAAGCCATTGGAATTGTCGGACCAAATGGGATTGGTAAGTCAACTCTCCTTAAAAGTATTAACAAGGAACTACCACTTATCAAAGGAGACATCCATTATGGGTCTAACTTAGAAATCGGCTATTATGACCAAGAACAAAAAAACTTAACTGAAAATAAAACCGTTCTTGCTGAAATTTGGGATCTGCATCCCACTATGAATGAGACAGCAATCAGAAGTATTTTGGGAAGCTTCCTCTTTAGCGGTGAAGATGTTGAAAAAACGATTTATTCTCTAAGCGGGGGCGAACGCGCTCGACTATCTTTGTGTAAGTTAGCCTTGGAAAAGAACAATGTTTTGATGCTAGATGAGCCAACCAACCACTTGGACATCGACAGTAAAGAAGTATTGGAAAATGCCTTGATTGAATACGATGGTACCCTATTATTCGTATCGCATGACCGCTACTTCATTAACCGGATTGCGACGAGTATTTTGGAACTATCTGAAGATGGTAGCAAACTCTATTTAGGCGATTACGATTATTACGTCGAGAAGAAACAAGAAGAAGCTGCGCTCGCCCAACTGCTTCTCGATGAAGCAGCAGCAGAGTTAGCAACGACTACTCAAACCGATACGAAGAAAAAAGATTACCAATCCAATAAAGAACGGGCTAAGTTGGAACGCAAACTATCGCGCGCCATCGAAAGTACTGAGTCAGAACTAGAAGCATTAGAAGTGGCTATTGAGGAAATCGAAACAGCCCTTACCCTTCCCGAAGTATTTGGTGACCATGAAAAGGTACAAGACTTACATGACCAACTACTCGCACAGCAAGAAAAACAAGATCACTTGCTGCACGAATGGGAATCATTAACACTAGAATTAGAAAATCTATAAGACAAAAGAAGAGCCGTCGTCGACGGCTCTTTTTACTATTTCAATTTCTCTGCGATAATAGCTGCTGCCTTTTTAGGCATGATGCGATAAAGCAAGTCCATTAATTTGGAGTCATTCCCAACAAGTATCCGGTATTTATTTGCCTCCATACCATCAACAATCATTTTAGCTGCTGCAGGTGCTGTTGTAATCTTGTCAGCCATCTTCTCATTGTCACCGGCACTTGGACCACGATCAACTTTCGAATTGGTCATAATATCTGTTTTAATAGCGCCCGGAAACACAACGCTAACATGGATATGGCTATCCTTCAGCTCTGAATGTAAGCCTTCTGTTAATAATTTAACGGCTGCTTTAGAGGCACCATACACAGATTGCCCCGGCACAGGGAGAAAGCCACCCATACTCGATACATTAACAATATGCGCTTCTGGCGCTTGTTCAAAATAAGGCAGCAAGCTCTTTACAAAATAAAGCGTCCCGTAAAAATTAACATCCATTACGAAACGAACCTTATCCATGTCTAACTCTGAAACTGGGATAAAAGGCTGAATAACACCGGCATTATTAATCACACCATCAATGGAACCGTGATGCTGGATCACAGTTTGTGGCAAAGCTTCAATAGCCGCTTGGTCTCTAATATCCATCACATGGAGTGAGACATCTTTAGCCTTTTCACCAGCTAATTGCTTGGTTTGTTCTAAACTCGCTTGATTGATATCGACTGCGGCAACACGGCCTCCTCGCCTTAAAATTTCTAAGACAATTTCACGTCCCATTCCGGCACCGGCACCTGTTACGACAATCGTTTTGTTCGTTACTTTCATCTTGATCACCTATTCTCTTTATTTTCGAACAGCCATTTTGGCTGAATGATTAATAAGGAAAGACGCTTATAAAGCAAGACCTGGTCGCGCATTTAAACTAAGCTCTGCAAATGATTCATTGATGTATTGGTAATGCGCAGCCGCACCAATCATCGCAGCATTATCACCACATAATGACAATGGTGGAATAAGAAGCTCCACATCAGGCAATTCTTTTGCAACAGCTTGAGTGAGGGCTTCACGAAGTCCCTTGTTAGCTGCAACCCCACCTGCTAGTAGGAGTTGCTTAATCGGTTTTTCTTTAGCAGCGCGAATAGTTTTCGCAACTAGCACATCCACTACTGCTGCTTGAAAACTAGTGGCAATGTTGTGAGGATCGATGTCATCGCCCTTCTGTCTAGCATTATGAATGGTGTTGATAACCGCACTCTTCAAACCTGAAAAACTGAAATCATAGTTATCTTCATGGATCATGGCACGTGGGAAATCGTATGTTTCTTCGCCTTGGTGTGCCATTTCATCCATCACTTTTCCACCTGGGTACGGTAAGCCAAGTACACGCCCAATTTTATCGTAAGCTTCACCTGCTGCGTCATCTCGTGTTTCACCAATAATCTCAAACACACCATCTTCAGGCATATAAATTAATTCCGTATGGCCACCACTGACAACTAGTGATAGTAATGGAAACTGTAGAGGTTGAACCAGCTGGTTAGCGTAGATATGACCAGCCATATGGTTGGTTGCAATTAATGGTTTCCCATGAGCAAAAGCCAATGCCTTAGCTGCACTAACACCAATTAATAAAGACCCTACTAATCCTGGACCTTCTGTGACAGCAACGGCATCCATATCAGCCATTTCAAGTTCTGCCTTTTCCAATGCTGCTTCAATAATTTGTGTGATTTGTTCAACGTGGTGGCGGCTAGCTACTTCAGGTACAACTCCGCCAAACCGCATGTGACTCTTAATTTGAGATGCCACAATATTCGATAAAATGGTATCACCATTTTTGATAACAGCCGCACTTGTTTCATCGCAGCTACTTTCGATTGCTAAAATTAATTCATCTTGTTTCTTCATTTTTTCTCTTCACCTCTAGGGCTAGCCGGTTTATTTTTTTATCAATTGAAAGATATAGGCATCTTCCTTAGGTTGTTGGTAGTAATCTTTCCGAAGGGCTACTTCCTCAAATCCCATCTTTTTATAAAGGTGGATAGCCGCTTGATTAGAGACGCGCACTTCTAAATAAAAGAAGCGAATCTCCTTTTCTTCACAAACAGCTAATAGCTGCTTGATTAGATCTGTGCCAATCCCTTGTTTTTTGTAATCTGAGTGTACTGCAAAGTTATTAATCGACATTTCATCGAGAATTATTTGACAGCCAATATAACCGACTAAGCGATCCTCTTTGTAATAGCCTAAGTAAAGATGGTTAGAATCAGAAAGTTCCGTTTGAAAGGAGGACACTTTCCAAGTTGTTTGGCCGTTGTTTGCAGCAACCGTCACATCATACAAAGATTGAGCGATCGTTGGATTTTCTCCGTTAAGGATTACTACAGAGTCTGTCACCTTCATCTTGTACCTTCCTTATTCATATCATTGGTCTAACGTTAATAACATATCCACAGCATCTTCCCCATCACCGTGGTAGTAGTTTTTCTTAATTCGAACGGACGTAAAGCCCAATTTGTGATAAAGCCCCTGTGCTTGATCGTTGGACACACGTACTTCCAAACTAAGGGTCTTCACAGCTTCTTCACGCGCTACTTCTTTTAAAAAATGGAAGAGTTGCTGGCCAACTCCTTGCTGCTGCCAATCTGGTACAACCGCAACATTAGTAATATGAATGTCTTGGTCTTCCAGTCTAACGCCTAAAAAAGCAACCGGCTCAAAGCCTTCATAAACAATCAAATAAAGGGATTTGGTATTTCTGACAATATCATTTTCTAAGGCTGCATAGCCCCAAGGCGTTTTGCCTTTATAGCCTAGTTTTTCTATATAAAGGACATCCGCAATATGACGTCTTTCGCCAATTTCTAGACGTAGTTGCGTACCGTTTCTCGATAGAAAATGGTCGGGTAAATAGTCTACACGACTCGACAAAAACTGACTTTTTTGTGGGTGCACAATTTCTTTTTGAATGGTTTCTACAAAACTCTGGAATTGATTAATCAATTCTTTCAACGTAATCACCCTTTCGTGATCCCTCATGAGCTTTTTGCCAATTCTCTTCTGCTTCTGGCTTCTTCAAATACTCCGGTGTAAAGATATGAACATCTTCTGCTTCAGCAGTTATAGCTAAATTAGCTAACACACCAGCGCTCGGCAACCACTGCTTTTTAAGAGAAAAGTAAGCCTGTTGACCTAAATTCGCTTCAATAGCGTCTTGGTAATTCGCAAGGTCTTGGCCGACAAAAAGAATCGGTTTGTTGGTTTCTTTTAATTGATTAAACCAGTCTTCACTGGCGATATGACACTCTGCTAATTCTTCTTCAATTTGCCCGTTAGTAATCTCAAAGGCAGCGGTATACATATTATTTCGTCTCGCATCCATAATCGGTACGACTAAGCCGTCAAAATGGTCAATATTAGCTGCCAATACTTTTAAGCTGGAAACAGGAATTAGCGGCTTATCTAGTGTCCATGCTAGTGTTTTAGCAATGGTTGCGCCAATACGCACACCCGTATATGAGCCTGGTCCTTTTGATATAGCTATACGATCTAAGTCCTGTGGTGTCCAGTTGGCAGCCTGCAACACATCTTGAACTGCTGGCATCAACTGCGTACTATGTTGAAGATTACCATTGCGTGTATATTCTGCTACAACTAATCCATCCTCCATAGTCGCAACACTTAATGTTTGATTTGATGATTCAATAGCTAGTATTTTCAAAAAACTCTTCCTTCCAAGCCTGTTCCGTCGGGCTTCACTCTTTTTATTACTCACATTATAGCGTAATTACATCTAAAAATCTTCTTATCATGCCCTTTTCTCATTTTTAGCGATAAGGGTTATTGTTTGCATATTTTCTATATTTACCTAAAATATAGAGTAAGAGATGCACAACTTTTCTCTTTTATATTTATTTTTAACTATAAGTTAGGAGGAATTACAAATGGCAAAAGGGTTTGAAGATAAAGCAAAAGGGTTGAAAGATAAGGTTGTAGGTAAAGTAAAGGAAGAATATGGCGACTTAGTCGATGATAAGAGTAAAGAAATCGAAGGTAAGCTGCAACAGAAAAAAGGAGAAGCCAGAGAAAAAATCGGTGAAGCTAAAGATAAAGCTGACGATAAAATTGATGAGCTTCAACGCAGAGCCGATGATCGTGTAGACGATATCTAGATCTCATTAAGAAAAAGCCTTCTGGAAGTAGTATTCCAGAAGGCTTTTTGTATGGAATAGCTGCTAATCTGTCGAGTGGGACATTATTTTTGCGCCACTCGACACATTTCGCTCAAAAACTGTCGAGTGAACACTTCTTCGCTAAGCCACTCGACATAACGCATCAACAAAAGAGGACAAAACCATTAAAGCCGGTTTTGTCCTCTTTCTCATTTCTATTTAAATTGGTTTACAAATTCCGCAAAGGCTTCTTGTCCTGCTTCATCTTGCTTGAAGACACCTGCATCTTCTAGCACGCGCTCGAATTTTTTGCCGACTGATTCTTGAATAAGAGCTGTCGCTGTTTCAGCGGTTATGTTACCTGCTTCTTTCAGTTCGTTGGCCCATTCTAGATGATAATCTGCTACTTGATCTGTTTCGCCTAAAACAAACTGAGTGACTTCAGCTAGTTCTGACTTGAGACGCGGCGGTAAAATTGCCGTTCCTAGTACTTCAATTAAGCCGATATTTTCCTTTTTAATATGTTGCACGTCCTGATGTGGGTGGAAAATACCATCTGGATACTGGTCATTTGTGCGGTTATTGCGTAAAACAACATCCAATTCATAAGCCTCGCCATTACGACGGGCAATTAAAGTGACCGCATTATGGTTTTCACCAGCAGTTTCAGAAAGAATCGCTAACGCCTCATTCGAGTAAGTTGACCAAGCCTCCATAATTTCAGCTCCCGCTTTAATCAGTGAGTTTGGATCAATAGCCCGTAAACGAATAACGGATAACGGCCAATGTAACCGTTCTGCTCGAACTTCTGAATCAGCGTGCCAATCCCAAGACTCCAATACTTTGGCCTCTTCCATTGGAAAATGATGACGTCCCCCTTGATAATGATCATGTCCTAAGAGTGATCCACCCACAATAGGCAATCCGGCATTAGACCCCATGAAGTAATGTGGTAAGACCGTCACTAATTCCAATAAATTACTAATCGTCTGTTTGTTAACGACCATCGGAGTATGGTGTTTTGAGAAAACGATACAATGCTCATTATAGTAGGCATATGGTGAGTATTGGAATCCCCAATTTTCTTCTTGAATAGGAATTCGAATAACGCGGTGGTTAGTCCGAGCTGAAATACCTGCTCTTCCTTTATAACCCTCATTGGTCGCACATAGCTGACATTCTGGATAGTTACCTACCGATAATTTTGCCTCTTCGATTTCTTGTTTTGATTTTTCAGGTTTAGATAAATTGATCGTAATGTCAAAGTAGCCATATTTCGAATCCACTTTAAACTGTTCATTCTTCGCAATATGACGCGTTTTGATATAGTCATTACGTTTTGATAATTTATAAAATTCATCAGTCGCTCGCATAGGGGCTTCTTGGTAAGATTCCCAGAATGTCCGATTAATGACAGAAGGTGCAGGCGTTACCACATCCATGATTTCTGCTTCTAATTCTTCGCGGCTGCGTAAGTTATCTTCAATAACGCCTTCTTCAACAGCGTACTGAACCAGCTGATCCATCAAATCCAGTAAGCCCTGCAATGGCATAGAGGGCAGAAGGTTAGTCTCAAAATGATCTTTTTTTAAGATATTTAATAATCTATTAGTCGCATAATAAGTATCAAGAGGATGAATCATATGCGATGACACGCCTTTTGCTACAAAATCGCAAATAAGCTGATCTATTGTTTTGCTAGTTTCCACCGATAAACCTCTTTTCTTTTTTGAAATGAATTCATGTCTATTAGCTATTCTAGCATATTACCACATTTTTGGCGTGTTTCTTTCAATAAAACCACCCAGTCGTTATCTGACTGGGTGGTTAGCTTTATAACTGACTTAATTGATGGCTAATGGTTTTAGTTGCCTCATAGCCTTGTTGGTAGATAGCATAAACCGCTTCATACCGCTTAACTTGTTCAGGATTTGGATAATAAGTTTGACTTTCTTCAACAAAAGCTGCTACACAATCTTCTACTGAATCAAACCAGCCTTGTCCAAGTGCCGCTAACATCACAGCCCCCATACCTGGTCCTTGTTCTGTTTTTAAGGTTACGATTTTAGCGTTAAAAATATCCGCCTGCATTTGTAACCAATCGGGATTCTTAGCACCGCCACCCACTGAGACAATTTTTTCAAATGTCTTGCCAGCGCGCGTTTCCATCAAGTGTTGCGAATCCTTCAGAGAAAACGTAATCCCCTCTAAAACAGCACGAGCAAAATGTTGGCGTTTATGACCACTATCCATTCCTAAAAAGCTGCCGCGAATTTGACTGTCTGTATAAGGTGTCCGTTCGCCTGAAATATAAGGCATAAACAGCAACCCATTCGATCCCGCCTCTACTTGGTGAATATCCTTTAGTAATTCTTCGAAAGATTCCTCTTTAGCAAAGGTCTCTTTAAACCAAGATAAGCTATGACCCGCTGCTAATGTGACACCCATTGAATAGTAAGCATCTTTTAAAACATGGAAGAAATAATGCAAGTCTCCGCCATATTCTTTTCCTGCCTCCTCATAAGATAGGAAGACACCAGATGTCCCAATACTCACCATACCGACGTCAGATGAAATAATCCCAGCTCCAAGAGCTGCACTCGCATTATCTGCACCACCAGCGTAAACAGCTACAGCTTGTTTTAATCCTAGTTGCTGGCTAATCGTCTCAGTAAGGTTGCCAATTTTATCTGCTGATTCAACGAGCTTCGGACAAAAGTCACTTGCTAAGTCGAAGGCTTTTAATATGTCTTGGCTCCATGCTTTTTGATTGATATCCAACAATAAGGTTCCTGCCGCATCGGAATATTCCATTTGTTTGGATCCTGTCAAACGGAAGCCTAAGTAGTCTTTCGGCAATAAGAATGTCTTGGCCTTTTTAAAGTTCTCAGCTTCCTCTTCTTGAACCCATAAAATCTTTGGTAAAGTAAAGCCTTCAAGTGCTTTGTTCTTAGTAATTGGAATTAGCTTGTCGCCTAATGTTTCTTTGATGCGTTCACATTGTTGAGTGGTTCTCACATCATTCCATAAAATGGCATTGCGAACCACTTGATCTGCTTCATCCAGTAACACCAAGCTATGCATCTGACCTGAAAAGCTAATGGCTTCTAATTGGTCTCTAGCATCTGGAATGGCTGTTAAGGTTGCTTCTAAAACAGTAATGGCTGCTTGAAACCACTCTTCAGGATTTTGCTCACTATACCCTTTTTGAGGTTGAATCAGTGGGTAATCCGCCGATGTTGAGTAAACAAGCTCCCCTTTTTTATTAACTAACAGGCCCTTTAGTGAGCTTGTTCCTAAGTCTAGACCAAGAACATATCCCATTTTTCTACCTCCTGTTTATTAATAAATGTAGTCGTTTAGACGAGCTTTAACCGCCTCGATATGACCTGATTTATTGGTTACGGTTTTGTTTGATAGAGCATAGTCAAATAATGATTTCAAATCTGTTTTATCATCAATAATGTCTTTTCCAATACCTTCTTGATAGCTTGCGTAGCGCTCTTCTTTAATCTTATCGAAGAAACGATCTTCTTTCAGACGTGCTGCTGCTTTCAAGCCACGTGCGAATGTATCCATACCTGCGATATGCGCTAGGAATAAGTCTTCCATTTCGAATGATGTCCGACGCACTTTCGCATCAAAGTTGATACCACCTGGTTCGATACCGCCATTTTCTAACACTTCGTACATCGTTAATGTTACTGAGTATAGGTCTGTAGGGAACTCATCTGTATCCCAACCTAATAACAGATCACCTTGGTTCGCATCTAGTGAACCTAGTGCATTGTAGCTGCGTGCTACTGCCATTTCATGTTCAAACGTATGACCAGCAAGGGTTGCATGGTTTGCTTCTAAGTTTAATTTGAAGCGATCTGTTAAGTCATATTTTTGCAAGAAGGCCATTGTTGTCGCAGCATCAAAGTCGTATTGGTGTTTCATTGGCTCTTTAGGCTTTGGTTCTAGTAAGAATGTTAAGTCCCCATGACCAATTTCATTTGAGTAGTCAATTGCCATATTATATAGACGTGCAATATTTGCTTCTTCAAATGCCATGTCTGTATTCAATAAGTTTTCGTAACCTTCACGTCCACCCCAGAATACAAAGTTTTTACCGCCTAAGCGTTTGCTAATATCAATCCCTTTTTTAACTTGAGCAGCTGATACGGCATACACGTCTGCATTGTTAGATGATGCTGCACCGTTCACATAGATTGGATTAGCATGACGGTCAGCTGTATTCCATAGTAATTTAATCCCTGTTTCCTTCATTTTTTCTTCAATTAAATCAACAATTTCATCTAAGTTTTTGAAGAATGTTTCTAATGAATCGCCATAAGGTGCCACGTCCATATCGTGGAAACAGAAATAGTCTACTCCTAATTTTTGGTAGAATTCAAAAGCTGCTTCAACACGGTTTTTAGCCGTTTCCATTGGATCTTCTGCTAACCATGTCCGTTGGTTAACGCCAACTCCAAATGGATCGTTTCCTTCGTTAACGAATGTATGCCAATAAGCAACTGCGAAACGTAAATGATCTTTCATTGATTTTCCTAAAACTAATTCCTCAGGGTTATAGTAACGAAAAGCAAATGGATTTTCTGTGTTTTTACCTTCATATTTAATTTTTTCTACATTTGGAAAAAAAGTCATGGTTCATTCTCCTTTATTGTTCGTTTGTTGTGCTAACTAACTATATTCTAGTTGATAGCACTTTCATTGTCAAACGCTTTCTTTTCTGATGTATAAATGTTTATTTGAACGTCTTCTTTACAAAGAATGATCACTTGTGCTATTTTAAGGTAGATTATTCGATTCTTAAACAAACTAGCCATATTTTAAAAAGGAGTATTATGATGATAACTGATAAATTTTCTATTCGAGAACAGAATGAGACGCTCGTTCTTAATACTATTATCCACCACCCCGCTATATCGCGGGCCGCTATTTCCCAAGTGACAGGTCTTAACAAGGCCTCCACTTCAGAAATTGTCAAAAAACTATTAGATGACTCACTCGTCTTAGAAACAGGTGCTGGCAATAGTACCTCTTCTGGCGGTAGAAAACCGATACTATTGGAA
Organism: Jeotgalibaca arthritidis; assembly: GCF_011100465.1. Taxonomy (NCBI): domain Bacteria; kingdom Bacillati; phylum Bacillota; class Bacilli; order Lactobacillales; family Carnobacteriaceae; genus Jeotgalibaca; species Jeotgalibaca arthritidis. Next base: position 1,335,623 of record NZ_CP049740.1, on the reverse strand, counting down.
CTCAATAAAGAAGCAGGTTGCTCATTAAGCATTGATTTAGGCTACGATTATATTACGAGTATTTTAACCAATTTAAATGGTGAATTAATTGCCGAATACAAAGAAACTGGCCGCACCATTAATAAGGAAACTGTCGTAGAACGTATTAAAGAGATCGTCACTAAATTTGAACACCACTATTCTAAACGAACCTTTGAACTGATTGGAATTACCATAGCGGTTCACGGTATTGTTCACGATAACCAGATTCTATTTACCCCTTACTCGAACTTAGACGACATTGATTTAACCAAGGAATTAGAAGAACTCCTTCATGTTCCTATCTTTTTGGAAAACGAAGCAAACCTAAGTGCTCTTGGTGAAAAAGCCTTCACCACCATGAAACAAAACATTGTTAGCATCAGTATCCATAGTGGTATCGGTGCCGGTATTCTCATTAACGGCGAGCTTTATCATGGCAATAGAGGTCAAGGTGGCGAAATTGGCCATATGATTATACAACCGTTTGGTATCAAGTGTCCCTGTGGTAACGAAGGCTGTATGGAGCAATATTGTTCGGAGCTAGCTGTTTTAGAAAGCTACCGTTATCAAACCAATAACCCTGAACTCGGCCTAAAAGATTTAGCAGCTGGCTATTTAAACGGTGAAAAACTAGAAGTCGAACTTGTAATAAAAACAGCCAGCTATTTGGCAGTTGGATTGAATAATCTGATTGTGCATTTTGATCCTGAATTAGTCATTTTAAATGCTACTTTATTTGAAGAGTTACCCTTTTTGTTGACTCTTATCCAAGAAAAAATGGTCAGTGAATTTGCTAAGAGTGTTCCGCTAGAACTATCTAACATTGGCAAAGAAGCCACCTTGCTAGGCGGAACAGTTGTCAATCTACAAGCATTTTTCCATATTCCTAATTTAAACTTCTTACAATTAAACAAGCACTAGCCATTTTCTCCACCTTTGACCTTTTTAGCAATCCGTGCTATAATTACTTCGAAACCGAGATATTAAAACCGAGTCAAAGGAGGATGCAAGATGACACATCATCATATATATATTGAAAATGACAAGACCCAACCTGTTTTCTTATTGCTACACGGAACGGGTGGAACCGAAGAAGATTTGATTCCACTTGCGAGAACAATTAATCCTCAAGCTAGCATCCTAAGTGTAAGAGGAAATGTTTCCGAAAACGGCATGAATCGTTTTTTTCGCCGACTAGCCATGGGTGTCTTTGATGAAGAAGATTTAGAGAGTCGTACAAAAGAACTTTATCAATTTGTGAATGAGGCGGCTGTTGAATACGGATTTGACCGCAAAAACGTAGTCGCACTTGGATACTCAAATGGTGCAAATATAGCAGCAAGTATGCTATACTTCTTTAATGATGCATATCGAGCAGCCCTACTATTGCATCCAATGGTCCCTTTTCATAATCGGGATATGGTCGAATTGAATCAATTGCCTATTTTTATTGGCGCAGGAACCAATGATCCAATTTGTCCACCTGACGAAACACATGGTTTGACCAATAAAATCGAAGCCAAAAACGGTAATGTAACAACTTTTTGGGGAAACGCTGGCCATTCTTTGACCAAGGACGAAGTCGAACATGCTTTGTCATGGTATCAACAGAATCTTTCCTAAAACCCTCTTCAGTACGCTTAAGCAAGAAAGGAATGTGGCTAAATGGATAAAACATTAGCACGAATTAACGAATTAGCAAAAAAAGCAAAAACAACAACTTTGACTACCGCTGAAAAAGCAGAACAAAAAAAATTGCGTGAAGCATATCTACAAAACTTCCGCAATGCGTTCCAAGATGTTCTCTTGAACTCAACGGTTTATGATCCAGAAGGAACAGACGTAACACCTGAGAAACTAAAAAAAGCACAGCGTGATATGCACCTAGAAAACGCACAACGTATTCTAAAAAGTAACAATATCACCTTTATGGATTCAGAAAAAGAATAAGAAAAGCGGACAAGTTCGCCTTGGCCTATGAAAAAATAGGAAATTTGACCCTGAATTGTCAGGAGACTTCACGCTTCAGCGGGTTAGTCGAATGATATGCGTTAGCGAGCAGCGAAGCGCGCAATGGGGCAAATTTATCTTTTTTTCAGTAGGCCAGGACTTGGGAGCTAGACATTGATTGCTGAACTTATAATCCCCTAGTCTATAACAAAAAGAGAGCTTGGCAATTGCCAAGCTCTCTTTTTCTGTCTAGATGTATCATTACCAAGGCATTTCGATGGTAATACGCTTATCAAATTCTGCTTGTGATTGACGAATAGCCATCCGGTTTGCTTTTCGACTCTCATAGTCCTGACAAATAAATTGCTCTTCTGGTGTTTCAGGTAAAATGTTAGGCAAATGGACAGCAATTCCATCATTATTTCGAAGGGCAACAAAGGTCATAAAACAAGTTGCAGCTAAATAGCGTTCGCCCGTTTGCAGATTTTCGCCTAATACTTTAGCAAAAATTTCCATCGATGATTTTCCAGCACCAGAAACAAAGGTCTCAATACAAACGGAATCATCAACCATGAGTGGCTTCAAGAAGTTTAACGAGTCAACTGATGCCGTTACAATAGCTGCTCGACTAAAACGCTGAGCCGTAATCGACGCGCAATCATCCAATTGCTTCATCAACTCCCCACCAAACAATGTCCCATGTGCATTCGCATGGAAAGGAAAAACACGATGCGTTTGAATCACTCTTGTTTCTCGACAATAGCGACTATTTTTCTGTAATTCTGCTGCCATTTTTCTTCCTTCTTTCATGATTAGTAAGAGGCTGGAACCAAAGTCCCAACCTCTACACAGTCGTAATTATTAATAGGCGCGAGCCAACCACACAGTATGCTTAGCTGGTTTGCCGCTTACGATACATGTTTGTTTTTCAACTGGCGGTGCAAATGGCATATTACGAGTCGTGAAGCCTGTTTCTTCTTTGATTCTAGCTTCCGTTTCCAATTCGCCATCCCATCCTGCTAAAACAAAACCAGGTAGTTCGCCAGTAGCTTTTTTCTCTTCAATATGAGCTTTCAACTCATCTAGAGTATCAATATGAGTGTACTCATGTTGTTGACGATTTTGGCGTGCCGTTTCCAATAAACGAACTTGCATGCTATCTAAAGCTTCAACCACATAGTCAACAATGCCATCTAAGGAAATAGCTTCTTTGCCATCAAGATCGCGCATTTTAACCATTACTTGGTTGTTTTCCATGTCACGAGGTCCAAATTCAATACGCATTGGGACACCACGTAATTCCCACTCATTAAATTTGAAACCAGGTGAATTGTCGCTATCATCGATCAATGCACGAATACCTTTTGCTTTCAAATCCGCTAATAGAACGTCCAAGCGTTCAACAATTTCAGGTTTTTTCTTCCATGGGCCAACTGGTACAAGAACAACCTGTTTAGCAGCCACTTTAGGTGGTAAAATCAATCCTTGTTCGTCACCATGAGTCATAATTGTTGCACCGATTAAGCGTGTTGATACACCCCATGATGTTGTATGTGCGTACACATGCTCATTATCACGATTTAAGTATTTAATATCAAAGGCTTCCGCAAATTTTGTTCCCATATAATGAGATGTTCCAGCTTGAACAGCCTTACCATCTTTCATCATTGCTTCAACTGAATAGGTATCAACAGCACCAGCAAAACGTTCTGATGGTGTTTTTTGTCCTTCGTAAACAGGAACAGCTAACACACTCTCAATAACGTCTTTATAGACAGCTAGCATTTTCATTGTACGTTCACGAGCTGATTCTTCATTCTCATGAGCCGTATGACCTTCTTGCCATAAAAATTCTGACGTACGTAAGAATGGCAATGTTTTTTTCTCCCAACGGAAAACGTTAGCCCATTGGTTGATTTCGTATGGTAAGTCGCGGTATGAATTAATCCAGTCACTAAAAGCCGTTCCAATCATTGTTTCAGATGTTGGACGTAAAGCCAAACGCTCTTCTAATTTCTCACCAGCAGCTTCTGTTACCCATGGCAATTCTGGACTGAATCCTTCAATATGGTCCTTTTCTTTTGTAAAGAATGACTCTGGAATTAACATTGGGAAATAAGCATTACGAATGCCTTCCTCTTTAAAGCGTGCGTTAAATTCCTCTTGGATGTGTTCCCAGATTTCGTAACCATCTGGCTTGAAAATCATACACCCTCTAACTGGTGAATAATCCATTAAATCAGCTTGTTTAATGGTTTGAATATACCATGCTGAAAAATCTTCTTTTTGTAAGTTACTCATTTTCCTAACTCCTTTACCTCTTTTTATTCAAAAAAAATAAGCACATCGCATCCTCATATGAAGGACGAAATATACTTTACTCCGCGGTACCACCTTAGTTGGCTTGTTATAAGCCCTGCTTGATCTTGATAACGGCAGCTAACCGGCCATACAACGAAAACTCACTAGGCAGGTTCCATACAGCAGCGGGGGCTTTTCTTCCAGCCATGGAAAAGCTCTCTTAACCCATCCTCTATGTACTATTCCTAAATGTATGCACCCATATTGTAAGGGAAATACTAATAAATAGCAATCTTAAAAACAAGGAAGACGGTTTAATCCGCCCTCCTAATCTAAGCGCTGATTTCTCAGATACTCATCTTTTAAAATGCCATAAATAGCCATATCAACAAATTCACCCTTATGGAACTGATGGTGTCTTAAGACACCTTCATGTTGCATCCCTAAACGCAACATGACTCTAGCTGAAGCAGGATTACGTAAATCATGCATAGCTAGAACTTTTTCCATCCCCAATTCATTAAAGGCTAATGCCACTAATGACTCAGCAGCCTCTGTCATATAACCTTTTCCCCAATAGTGTCGGTTCAAAGTATAACCGAGTTCTGCCTTTTTATGGGTGAAATCTGGTCGTATGTCAATCGTACCAATCATTTTCGATTCTTCTTTCAATTCAATCGCATACTTTCCCAGCGGTTCTTTCATAAAGAAATGACTAATCGTCTCTTTAGTCTCATCTAGGGTTTGATGTTGGTCAAAGACAAAACGGACTGTCTCGGCGTCTGAGGCATATTCAAACATATCAACCGCGTCCGCTAAGCAAACTGGCCGAAGTAACAGTCGTTGAGAGTCTATACTACGGTTATGTGCGAGAGCAAATAAATTAGCCATGGTTGTTTACTCGGTCCGCAAGTTGGTGAATATCAGCCATCGTACGCTCAAGATTTTCCTTATGCCATTTCATACCAAGACCATGCTTAGCGAATTTCAGTGTCAGCTCATTTTCTTGACTCAAGAAGGTAACACTGTGCATTAAACCGCCCTTTATTTTTATCTCTTCTAATTCATCAAACGGAATAAAAATAGGATCCACTTTTTTATTGATTTTACCAGACATTTTCCCTAGTGGAATTAAAATAATCCGCTCTTCCTCCATAGCGAACACATAGTAAGCCCCTTTTGCCAGTAACGCATAGTTACCAAAAAATAACCACTGTCCAGTGGTAGGCATAACTTGCCCATAGAGCAAACTTTTTGAAGTTTGTTCATTTAACAAGCCCAAACCTTCCATATGTTCATGTATTTCATCTATCGTTAAAATTAAGCCCATTACAATCGACTCCTCATCCTTATTTAGACTTTTAGTTTACTAAAACTTCCCCTTAATGGCGAAAGATATCCCTCGTCCTCGCTTGATTTGTCTATTTAAAAAAAGTAAATGCTTTCATTTGTCCAGAATTTGCGTTAAAATAAAGATAGGAAGATGTACATAAGAAAGAAACATGAAAAGGAGATGGATCAAATGTTAGAAAACTATACAAACATTTTAGTTCCTGTTGATGGTTCCGAGCAGTCCGAGCACTCATTTAAAAAAGCCGTATCTATTGCTCAACGTAACCAAGCCAAACTTTCTGTTGTTTTTATTATGGACACGCGAAATGTTACTGCGTCAACGCCGTTTGCGCCAGCCATCACACCTGATGTCTTTAGCGATGTAGACACAGCTTTTGTGGATCAAATGATATCCTTTGCTAAGGATGCAGGTGTTAATGCAAATAAGGTCGTCACAACTGGTAATCCCTTAACTCTGATTGCTGAAGCATTCCCTGAAGAATTAGGAACGGACTTAATTGTCATTGGCGCAACAGGAAAAGGTGCCATCACAAGAGCCTTAGTAGGTTCTGTTTCTAACTATGTTGTCAAGCATGCACCTTGTGATGTCTTAGTCGTTAGATAAGTTCAGAATTAAAAAACGTTGAAAGCTAAAATTTTAGCTTTCAACGTTTTTTTATATACTCACACCATTTGCACTGTCATTTTCTAACCAGGCACCATCGAAGAAATGGATTTGGTAAGGACCATCATCGGTGACATCAAAATAGATGGTTTCAGCAAAGCTTTCTCCCGCTTGCACTTCAATCAACCAAAAATGACTGTAGCGAATCGGTAAAAAGTGCCCATCTACATCCGTTGCCGTGAAATAATTTGGTGCGATGTATGTTGCTGTCGTTCCTTCATTAGCGTAATGAACATCCACTTGTAACAACTCTTTTCCAAGTGGGTTTAAGTCCCCTTTCGCTGGAATAAGTTCTATGTTAGTCACCGTGACAACTTCTACAATGGCAGAGTCCTCACTTCGGAAGGTATGCGCCTCTCCTTCGTTGACAGTGACGGCTGCTTCCTCGATAACTGGATTTTCATTTGGAATAAAAGAAAGCGTCACATAACTATCCGCTTCTAAATCTGCTAAATCAATGCCAGTCTGGCCATATTCGACGCTACCATCCGTTGTAAAGGTAATGTCGGTTTCAACATTGGGACCTGGATATGGGTAAGTAAACTGCCATTGATTATCCGTTTTTCGAATATCAACAGCGGTTCCTTCAATAATTGCCGTAACTTGTTCTGCTCCTTCTGCAACAGCTTCAATCGCATAATAATTATATTTGTCACCTTTAGTCACAAAATCTGTCACACCAGATACAAATTGAATACTTTTCTGGTCCGTTTGTTCTTGACTAGCTTCGGTTTGGCTAATGGAGCTGTTTGTTTCTCCATTATCACTGCCACAGGCTGCCAACCACATGACACTAAGCAAGATTAAACTAATAGACTTTTTCATCACAAACGCCTCCTTGTCTAGACTACCCCCTTTTATTTTAGCAAAATGACTCATATTCTACTAATCATATGATAGGTCATAAATCTCCACTTCATAGAGGTTTTCCATATCTCTGATAATCATTTCAACAGTCTGTTGAGCGATTAGCTTTGATTGGCTCGCTACGGCAACCGCTAGTTGAGACTGATTAATCATTTCCTGAAAGCCTACTTCCGCTAAACTGGCATTGTATCGATTATGCATTTTTTTCAAAATACTTTTGACGATTGAACGCTTATCCTTCAGAGAAAAGCTATCAAAAAGGCGCATACTTATCTCCACTGTTACAAAAGCCATTATTATCTCTCCTTATTCTTTTCTTTACCATTTATCAATTGAATTATTCCTCGTTTACTGTTACATTTTACTAGTAACGAAAAGCATTTAACCTAATAATTAAAACTAGATAGCATTTTAAAGGAAACGAGGTGGTTAGTTTGTCACAATCTAAGCCAAAGGACTTAGCGAATTTGTCGATTGTACGCTGGGACGATTTGCCGACATTTGGCGTTTACAACGATCAAGTGCTCAGCATTATTGAAGAACAGCTCGCTTTCCTGACTCCTGACGGCAGCGAGAAAATTATTACACCCGCTATGATTAATAATTATGTGAAACTCGGTTTAATTGAACGACCCATCAAGAAAAAATATTTTCAACTCCATATTGCCCAGCTTATTGTCATCAGTTTATTAAAGCAAGTGTTACCGTTGACCGATGTGCAAAAAGGGATGGCTTTACAAATTTCAATTAAAGGCGAAAAAGAAGCCTATAATTCATTTTGCAAAGAGTTGGAGGAATCCTTTTACCATTTATTTAGTCAACTTGATCGAACCATTGATTTTTCCTTTACCATAGAAGGAATTCGAAATGAAAATGTTGCATTAAAAATGGTGACCTTGTCACTCGCATCAAAATTATTAACACAAAAGATTATTGCTATTAATGGATTTAATAAACAAAAAAAAGAAGGAGTCGATTCTCTTGAAAAATAATCGCGTAGCCATTCTAGTTGATTCATGTAACGATATTCCTGCTCACCTAACTGAAAAGTATGGGTTTTACACCATGCCATTAATGATTAATTATAAGGATGCCTCTTATAAAGATGGCGTTGATATCTCACCCCAAGAAGTCTATGACTCATTTAAAACTGAAATCCCTAAAACCAGTTTACCATTAGGTAGCGATATTGAAGCCCTTTTTGATCAAATCAAAGCAGACGGCTATACGCATGTTATTGCGTCTATTTTATCAAGTGGTCTTAGTGGTACCTATCAAACCATGACATTGGTAATTGAAGATCGTAAAGACTTAACGATCGAAGTCATTGATACGCGTAATATCGGTATCGGTTCTGGCTTCATCGCGATTTATGCAGCTGAACAATTAGAAAAAGGCTTAGATTTCCAAGAAGTGGTCACAAAAGCACGTCAAGCTGTGACCAAATCCACTGTCTTTTTCGGTCTAGAAACGTTAGAGTATTTAATTAAAGGCGGCCGAATTGGTAAGGTTGAAGGAATTCTTGGTAGTGTCTTAAAAATTAAACCGATTATTTCTTGTAACCCAGAGGGCATTTACGATACGGTTGCTAAAGTCCGTGGTCGCAAGCAAAATATTGCCAAGATGCTTGAATTAGCAAAAGAAAAAGTAGGCAACAGCAAAGACTATTATATCGCTCTCTGCCACGGTGCTGCTGAAAAAGAAATGCTGCAAATGAAAGATAGTATTAGTGATTTAATTGCCGGTGCCAAAGTATACTGCGAAGGCCAAATTTCACCTGTTCTTGGTGTTCACACTGGCCCTGGTTTACTTGGTATTGGTGTGATGGTGTTAGACTGATCCTTAGGGGTCAGTTTTTTTTCGTCTTAGTAGCCAAGTGGATTCATTTGGTATAAGATAAGTTTATAAGAAAACCCTTACAAACAAAAGGAGGAAGGCCACATGAAGTATCGGAACTTAGGTAGAAGCGGCTTACGTGTCAGTGAAATTGCCCTAGGAAGTTGGTTAACTTACGGGAAATCTGTCGAAGATCAAACGGCTGAACGATGCATCCAAACCGCTTATGATGCAGGTATTAATTTCTTCGACACTGCCAATGTCTATGAGCAAGGAGAAGCGGAAGTGGTTTTAGGCAAGGTATTAGCCCAATACGATCGTTCAAGCTTAGTCGTTGCTAGCAAAGTCTACTTTCCTATGGGAGACGGTCCAAATGATCGCGGCTTATCACGTAAGCATATTTTTGAACAATGCGATGCTAGTTTAAAACGACTAAATATGGATTATATTGACCTCTATCAATGTCATCGTTATGATCCTACTGTTCCACTAGTAGAAACCTTGTGGGCACTGGATGATTTGCAACGCCAAGGAAAGATTTTATATGCAGGCGTCAGTGAATGGCCCGCAGATAAAATTCAAGAAGCTCATCGAATTGCTAAAGAACACAATTTCCGCCCTCTCGTTTCCAATCAACCCATTTACAATATGATTGAACGTTATATCGAGAGTGATATCTTAGCGGTCTCACAAGCAAATGGTATGGGACAAGTCGTCTTTTCACCATTAGCTCAAGGTATCCTCACTGGTAAATATAAAGCAGGACAATCTGCGCCGAGTGATAGTCGAGCTGCCAACGCAACTATTTCTAGTGGCTTGAAAAAGTACTTAGAAGATGACCATCTACTAGAAACAGTCGACTCATTATCTCACTTCGCTCAACAGTTAGACATTAGCTTACCGCAACTCGCACTTGCTTGGATTCTCCGCCATCCAGGTATAAGTTCAGCTATTATTGGTGCTAGCAAGCCTGAGCAAATTGAAGATAATATTAAAGCTGTTGATGTTGAGTTAACAGAGGAGATGTTAGCAGGTATCAATGAATTACTACAACCAATCAGTCGCTTTAAACCACGTTCTTAAAAAAAAAAGAGACTGGGACAAAATATCCCAGCCTCATTTATATACGGTAAATGCGAGCCCCGAAAGGCATTAATGCTAATTTGGCATGTTTAAAGTGTTGTAAACCAAATGGAATCCCCACGATGGTTAAACAAAAAATAGCTCCTAAAATCACTTCTTCAGCCGCCATCACGAAACCACCTAGGAAAATCCAGATGATATTAATGAAGACAGATGAGCCATTATCACTAAAGGCAATATCCTTACCAAACGGCGCTGCTGCCATCTTTGCGAACTTAAAGCACTGTAAGCCTATTGGAATACCAACAATCGAGAGGCACCAAAGCGCTCCAATAACTAACCACGATATGGCACTAATAAATCCACCAAAGACAAACCAAACCACATTTCCTAAAAAGGTCATATTCGTCACCTCACTCCTATTTAAGTCTATTATAAAACCCTTTCGCCGGAGTGACATCCGTCTAAATACTGATTTCTTTGCTTTTTATTGAAGGATTATCAATGGTCAAATACGATAATCTGCCGGCGCAACCGACTTCAGTCACTTTTTAGCCGCTGAAGTTGGTCGAAAGTGGCTTTTGGCCGACTTCAGGGTGATTTTTTGAGCTGAAGTTGGTTTTTTTACTACTTTAACCAACTTCAGCTTAATTTCTGTTACCGAAGTTGGTTTTGGAGGCAAAAAAACATCCTTAAGCTGAATCGACAGCTTAAGGATGGCTTCTTTTGTATTGATTATTTAAATTTAGCTAGGTAAGTATTAACAACTTGATCAGCTGTGAAGCCTAGTTTTGAAACGACAGTGTTACCTGCGCCACTTGCTCCCCAACGGTCAATACCGTAAGCAATTCCGTCAAGTCCTACATAACGTTCCCATCCTAATGTTGCACCCATCTCTAATGACATACGGTTGCGGACATTGTTTGGTAAAACAGATGCTTTATAAGCGTCATCTTGTTGTTCGAATAGGAATGCACTTGGCATTGATACGACTGATACGTCAACACCTTCATCCAATAATGCTGCTTGAGCGTCAATGGCTAGGCTTACTTCGGAACCAGTTGCAATTAAGATACCATCTGGTGTTTCACCTTGTTGAGGTGAAAGTACGTATGCACCTTTACGAACGCCTTCGCGCGCCATTTCTTTTGTTCCTTCAAGAACTGGTAAGTTTTGGCGAGTTAATACAAGTAATGTTGGTGTGTCATGTGTTTCAACCGCTACTGCCCAAGCTGCACTCACTTCGTTACCATCAGCTGGACGAATTAAGTTCATATTTGGCATACCGCGGAAGCTTGAAATTTGTTCAACAGGCTCATGAGTTGGTCCATCTTCCCCAACTGCTACTGAGTCATGTGTCATCACGTAAGTTGCGCCTAATTGAGATAGGGCAGCTAAGCGCATTGCAGGACGTAAGTAGTCAGTAAAGACAAAGAATGTACCTGCATAAGTTTTTGAACCACCATGTAGTAGAATACCGTTCATCATCGCACCCATTGCGAACTCACGAACACCGTACCAAATGTTACGGCCAGCATAATTTTCAGCACTGTAGTCTGTTTCTGCTTGGTTCATTGTGTTGTTTGAGCTTGATAAGTCGGCAGATCCACCCCAGAAGTAAGGAATTGCTTCGCCTAAAGCTTGGATTGCTTCACTACTTGTTACACGAGTTGCTTTATCAGCTGATCCTACTTCGTAAACAGGTAGTTTGTCTTCCCAGCCTTCAGGTAGGCGACCAGCAAAGGCATCTTCGAATTGTTTAGCCAATTCAGGATACTCTGCTTTGTATGCTTCAAATAAGTTATTCCATGCTTCTTCAGCAGCTTGGCCGTTTGCAGCAATTGTTTCATTGAAACGAGCTTGAGCTTCTTCAGGAATATGGAACGCTTCAAAGTCCCACTTGTAGTTATTTTTCGCAAAAGCAACACCTTCGTCACCTAGTGGCGCGCCGTGTACTTTATGTGTTCCTTCATTTGAGGCACCGAAACCAATAACTGTTTTAATTTCAATCAATGTTGGTTTAGCTGTTTCAGCTTGAGCTTCTTCAATTGCTTTCGCAATTTCTTCAAGGTCGTTACCATCTTTAACAAGAATATGTTGCCAGCCGTATGCTTCAAAGCGTTGTTTCACGTCTTCAGTAAAGGCTTTTGATGTTGGACCGTCTAAAGAAATATCATTTGAGTCATAAAGACCAATTAATTTTCCTAATTTCAAATGACCAGCTAAGCTTGCTGCTTCATGAGAAATACCTTCCATCAAATCGCCATCGCCACATAAGAAATAAGTAAAGTGGTCAACGATTGGGAAATTATCTTTGTTGTAAGTTGCTGCTAAATGAGCTTCAGCCATCGCCATACCAGCTGCGTTTGCAATCCCTTGGCCTAATGGACCAGTTGTTGCTTCAACACCGTCTGTGTAATGAACTTCTGGATGCCCTGGTGTTTTACTTTCGTATTGACGGAAGTTTTTCAAATCATCCAAACTTACATCATAACCAGATAAATGTAATAAACTATATAAAAGTGCTGAACCATGTCCTGCTGATAGAACGAAACGATCGCGATCTACCCAAGAACTATTTTTAGGGTTTACCTTCAAGAATTTAGTCCATAGAGAGTATGCCATTGGAGCCGCTCCCATTGGTAACCCTGGATGTCCAGAATTTGCTTTCTGAACCGCGTCAATACTAAGTGTACGGACTGTGTTAACTGCTAATGCATCAATATGATCAAACATTGTTTTCCCCCTTGATACCCATTTGTTTATTATTCTAGCTTAAATAAGAATAAAATGAAACTCATTAAGCATTATTTATTAAATTTTCACATAGACGGTGAGAATCAAGTGCGCTATCTAGCGAAACCGGATTCAATTTCGTTGAAAGTGATGTTATAAATTCACGAATCACACCATCAAAGCCTCTTTTAACGAGTGTATTTTCCCAATCGCCAAAGCGAATCACTTGCTCGCCAGCCGGTGTTTTAATATGGCGTTCATTCAAGTCAACGACACGCTGAATACCCGCTAAACTTTGCACTTCCATAACCTCTTGATTAGCGCCAGCTTCGTAATTCATAGCAACGATACAAGTCGTTTCTTTCGTTTGAATCGTTAAAACAATCCGCTTTAATTGCCCCTCTTTTCCAATAATGGTTGAGTGTGTGGATTCAATCGGATCATCTAGCAAAAAGAGCCCCGCATCCAAAATATGGATAAACAAATCATAAATGGCAAAGCGAACATCCTCAAAATTTTGCACCCGGTCTTTTTGAATAAGAATCATTTTCTTATCTGGAATAGCTTTTAAAGCTTGAACATGCGGCGCAAAACGACGGTTAAAACCACAAGTCAGGATTAGATTTTTCTCCTTAGCAAGAGCAACCAAAGCCTCTGTTTCTGCAATCTGATCACTAATTGGCTTGTCCACATAAACATGAATATCAGCCTCTAGCAACTGCTTAATGGTGTCAAAATGAACCGCTGTTGGCGCATGAACAAACGCTGCATCAATTCCTGCGTCAATCAAACTGTCCACGGATGGATGAAGATGTGAAAACTGCTGTTGTTTACCGACCGCAGCCAATTTATCTTGATTACGCGTAAACAAATGCCACTCTACCTGGTCATGCATGGTTGCCATAACAGGCAAATATGCCTTTTGCGCAATGTTACCGATGCCGATAACGCCGACTTTTAACATAGAATCTCCCCTTTTGTGGTGTTGATACGATTATTATAGCGGTTTTTTATACGGATTGACGAGCTAATTTTGTTATATCATATTCTCATCTTAGCAAAACCACTATAAACATGCATTTTTACTGTAAAATAAGATTATTTTTTATTCACTCGCCATTTTCCACATTTCATTATTCCATCGGCCATGAGAACTGTTACAATAGATTCATCATGTGAAGCGAAAGGCAGGAATTTGAATGAAGATTGAAGAGAAATTATTTGGCGTTTTTAACAATCAAGACGTTAATGCAATTACCTTAACAAACAGCCAAGGCGTGTCCATCACAGCCATCCCTTATGGGGCGCACATTATTGATTGGACTGTTCCTGATAAAGATGGCCAGTTCGACAATATCGTCATCGGTTTAGACAACTTAGACGACTACGTTAACCACCGTCCTTTTTATGGTGCAACGGTTGGACGAATTGCGGGACGAATTGCTGATGGTAAATTTACCCTCGATGGCAAGGACTATACCCTACCTGTTAATACAAGTGGCAACCATTTACATGGCGGGCCTAAAGGTCTAGACGCGGTTTTATGGAACTATCGCACGGAACAAACTGACGACCGCGCAGCGATTATTTTTTCTTACGTTGACCCAGCTGGGGCTAATGATTTTCCCGGCACATTAACAGTTGAAGTGGCTTACACCCTAACGGAAGACAATGAGTGGATTGTTAGTTACAAGGCAACAACGGACGAGCCAACCTTATTTAACCCAACGAACCATGTTTACTTTAACTTGCACGGAGACCTTGAACAAACGATTTTGGACCACTCACTCTTTATCAAGGCTGACCATTTTATCGAATTGAATGAAAAAACAATTCCAACTGGCCAATTACCTGCAGTCGATGGAACTCCTTTTGACTTTAGAGACGCGGCTCCTTTAGCACAGGCAATAGAGTCTGATCACCCACAAACAACAGCAGTTAAAGGGCTAGACCATCCATTTGTGTTGAACCACGATTCAGAAGGACCCGATGCTGTTATTTTCCATAAAGAAAATGGCCGCCGCATTGTGATGACAACCGACCAACCATCTGTCGTTGTTTTTATGCATAATGGCCCAGCTAGTGTTGAAGTCAATGGCAAAGCGGTTCAAGCCTATGCCGGTCTAACACTTGAAACACAAGGATTCCCTGATGCTATCAACCACGATGACTTTGGGAATACGGTTTTACGTCCGGGCGAAACGTTTGTATCTACGACAACTTACCAATTTGAATTGGAAAAATAGAAAAACGGTCTTTGAAAGCTATTTTTAGTTTTCAAAGACCGCTTTTTGGCTATAAGCGGTTGTTGCAAATCAATTTTCGTTTGCAACAACCGTTTTTCTCGTTTTTTCGGTTTTTGAAAATCAAAAACCATTTGCAAAGAACGAATTCAGACAAAAGAGTCTGGAAAATAACATCAGTCCCTAAAATACATAAGAATAATTGTTACGTAAACGTGCTCAAAAAGGCAGCCCCGACGTCACTTCACTAATAATGCTCGGATGGTCTACGACCATTCTGTGCTTATTCGTTCCAGTGATTCGGGGCTAAACGCCTTTTTTCCCACTCTTCTTTATTTTGCTTGTCCTTGGTAGAAATCTTCTTCCGCCATATCCTCAAAAATAACACGGATACTTTCTGCTTTGGCAAAGTCTAATTGATCCATTAAATCAATAATCGCTTCCGCAACTTCTTTCTTTTGTGCAGGTGTACGACCTTCTTTTAGTTGAATGTTTACAAATGGCATTGTCATTCCTCCTTTTTTCTTAAAATAAGAATAAGCGATAGGTGGGCAATATTCAATCAGAATCAGTAAAATTGCAAATTCTTCGGCCTTTATTTAATATAAACGTATCTACTATGAAAGAAGGCTGGTCGTTGTGATTACAATTGGTTTAACAGGTTGGTCTGACCATGACTTAATTTGTCCCAACCCTAAACGAAAACTAGAAGATTATTCCAACAACTTCCCCGTTGTGGAGCTAGATAGTAGTTTCTATGCCATCCCTCCCGCTCGTAATATTAATAGCTGGATTGAAAAAACACCGGATGCCTTCCAGTTTATTCCAAAAGCTTATCGGGCTATGACCAAGCACGAAGATTGGCACCAGCATTACGATTCGTTAGCGCACTTATTTGAGACATATAAAATAACCTTTGAACCCATGAGGGCTGTAGGAAAAATCAAGGCGATTTTATTCCAATTCCCACCTAACTTTATTTGCAATCGCGAGCATGTTAGTTATTTACGGACGGTTCGTCAGCTAATGGATGACTGGCCTATTGCTGTTGAGTTTCGCCATAACAGTTGGTACAGCGAGGAATTTAAAACTGGCACTCTCAACTTTCTAAAGGAGATGGCCTTTATTCATGTGGTTGTTGACCAACCACAAACACCACATAACTCCGTGCCTTTTACACCAGTTGCCACAAATCCAGATTTAACGATTTTAAGGCTGCACGGCCATAATTATGAAGGCTGGTTAGGCGAGAACGTTGACCCTGACGAATGGCGGTCGATTCGCACACTCTATCATTACAGCGACGACGAGTTAGCTGGCATTAAAAAAACCGCCCTTGCCTTAGAAGAAGCTTCTAAAGAAGTGACGGTCATTTTCAATAATAACTCTGGTGGACACGCGGCAGCCAATGGCAAAAGCTTGAAAAATCTATTAGGATTGGCGTTTGAAGAATTGGGTCCGCAGCAAATTGATTTATTTTAAACTAGTCTTCTAAATTGGTTCGTGCCATTTTTTGAATATAATCAGCCGGTGATTCACCGGTGATTTTTTTAAAGGTCTTACTAAAATAGGAACTGCTATTAAAGCCTAAAGAAGCCGCTACATCCATCACTGACTTGTGCCCTCTGGAGAAGAGAAGCTTGGATGCGTCAATTTTTTGCCGATTGACGTATTCACTGATGGTATAACCGGTTTCTTTTTTGAATTTACGGGATAGATGAGACGCATTAATGTGGAAGGTTTCCGCTAAAATCGAAACCGACATCTCCTCCTGTAAATGGTTAGTAATATAAACCGCAACTTCCTTAACAATGGCTGAATAATGGGCAGCCGAAAAATTCGCCACTAAGTCGCAATACTCATCAAACATCTCTACGGAAACGGTATTAATTAAATAATCAATCGAATTGGCATTTTCAATTAAACGACCGTATTTTTCTGCAATTAAATGAATGTATAGTGGTGGCACCCCACCCAATCCGGCTGCTACACGGCACATAGTATTACGAATAATCATACCATTTTTACGGGTTCTCAGCATATTCGATGCAATAACAGGATTGCCATAGTAATACATTTGGTCTTCTTCCTCCGTAATGATACTTCTTGCCACTGCCAACAAATCTTTATTACCTGTTTGAATGGCCCGGATGAGGACATTATCCCGTTCCCATGCCTTTTCAATGTACTCCGAAGACATTACTTTTTTCGATGGATCCTCCAAGGAAATAATGCTATATAGATTCTCTCCGTTTTCCATTGCTTCACCCTCTTATCTTCTCACTTTATCAATCTTATCTTAAAGAAATAAAGAGGATTAGTCAAAACAAAAAAACCGTGCGGTGCCAACGAGGCCCACACGGTTTAACCATTTTATTAATTATTGAAACAAGTCTTCTTTTTTCTTAGCAGCGATTGCAACTTGTACTTTGTCCATTGCTTCTCTGTTTAGTGGGTATTTGCGAATTAAAACAAATACTACTAAGTAAAGCACTAATGGAGTACCAATTAACATCAAGCCACCGTTTAATAGGTTTTGTGTTAATGGTTCTGATGCATCTGGGTAAGCATCTTTAAAGCCGATACCTGCTACAACAAATCCGATAAAGATTGGTGCAAGTGATGATGCGATTGAATCAGTTAATGAGAATACTGTTCCAATTAGACCAGATACGAAACGTCCTGAACGAGCTGTTTCAAAGTCAGAAATATCAGCTGACATAGTCAATACAATAGATGTTGGGTATGCTGTTGCAATTTTCATAGCGATATAAGCAATACCAAATACGATTCCTAGCATGCCACCGTTTCCAAAAATTTGAGTTGGGTCGCCTGATGTCCAAAGAATAACTAACATCACTAACATTGCTGCCATCGCAATTAGGATTGAAACAGTATAAGATGTTTTTAAGTCTTTACGTGTTGCTAGTCGTGTAAATAGGATAACAACTAATAAGTTTGGAACGATTTGCCATAGTGACAATTGACCTGATAAACCATAGTTACCTAAGATAATACCGAATAGAATAACAAGGAATGCTTGGTCACCAATTAATTGAGCGATAAATTTCATCACACCACCACAAAGTGCTAAGGTAATCAATGGTGTGTTACCTTTAATAACAGATAGATAGTCTTTTAGTGATTTTGTTTCAACTGTATCTTCACCTAAACCAAAATATTCTGTACGGTCTTTACGGCTAATTCCGATAATCGCAAGAACAGTTAGAACCATTGATAGAACCATAATACCGATTAAGAATTCTGTAAAGAACGCTTGGTTAAATTCGCCACCATGACGAGGTGCTAAGAAGTTAGATACAACAACTTGTCCTAGAGCGAAAACACCGATTGAACTAAATACTGTATCGTAAATAGAGAACAATGGACGTTGTGATGGGTCGTTTGTTAAAGCTGGTTGAGCAGCTTTAGTAACAGTTTGTTGAACAGAATACACAATCTTGTGGAAAACAAGAGCAATCAAGAAAACAACAACTTGAGCTGCGCCACTTAAACGGTGAGTACTAAATAATAGCAAGAATGATAGGATCAATCCAATATTAGAAACAAGCATTAACGGACGGAATTTACCCCAACGTGTATTGAACTTATCCATGATAATCCCGATTGATGGGTCAATAATACCATCGAACAATCGAGCTGCACCGAGTAAGTTACTTACAAGTAGCGTTGCAAATCCAGCGATACCCGTTGCGTAGTAAGTAAGGAATCCGAATGCAAAAAGATAAAGGTTAGTTGCAGAGTTGTTTAATGAGAAAAATGCGATTTCCCACTGTTTAGCTTGGTGATACTTTTTTTCATTTAATTCTTTTGAAGCCATGTGAAACCCTCCTAGTTGTTTGACTCAAAGTAATTTTGAAAACGGTTTTAAAAAATACGATATCGATTACAAAATGATAATTAAATTCATGCCCATCCTCTCCATTGGGGCAAAATGATGACAAACAGTAATAGCATTTTCAAATCTTTGATGGACTAAGTATACGTTTTCTAGAAATCCCTTTCATTAACTTCTTTTGCATCTTCATGTACTATTTTTGCATTTGCTTGACATGCCATGGGTGAAAATAAGAAAAGCGGACAAGTCCGCCTTGGCCTATGAAAAAATAGGAAATTTGACCCTGAATTGTCAGGAAACTTCACGCTTCAGCGGGTTAGTCGAATGATATGCGTTAGCGATCAGCGAAGCGCGCAATGGGGCAAATTTATCTTTTTTTCACTAGGTCAGGACTTGGGAGCTAGACATTGATGGCTGAACTTATAATCCCCTAGTCTATAAAAAAACCTGAGCCAAGGGGAGGCTCAGGAAGGGGATTGTTATGATAAGGATGAATCTGTTGCATCGGCAGTTTCAAGGTCGCCGTGGATATCAACAAACTCGCCTTTTTCTTTTAATTCAGCGATTCTGATTTGAACTTGTTCCATTGCTTTAGAATCAAGTTTGTAGAATTTCATGAATACAAGGGCAATCAATAACGCTATTAATGGTAACACAGCGAATAGTGCGATGGCAACCATTCTTAATTCTGGTGTTAGTGGTGTTTGCGCTGTTGGGTAAACATCGCTAAATCCAACCATTGCTAGTAGCGCTCCGATCATCATTGGCGCAAATGAAGATGCTAATGAATCGGTTAATGAGAAAATAGTTCCAATCAAACCAGCTACATAACGGCCTGATATACTTACTTCGTAGTCTGAAATATCTGCAGACATTGTTAAAACTAATGAAGATGGTGAACGAGATAAACCACGTGCTAGTGCATAAACTGCCACAAACAGAACTGCTTTCAATGTTAAGTTTCCAAGATCAACATCACCTGGTTGTAAGTTATAAAGAACTAAACCTAGGATAACGAAGAAGAATGATGCTAAGCTTAAGTAAATCACGTAAGCACCACGTAGGCCTTTTTTACGTGCTAATGCAGTTGCACCGAATGTAATCAATAGGTCAGGGATAATCACTAAACCAGCGATTTGACCAGATAAAGCAAAGTTTCCAAGTAAAACACCAAACAAGATAATCATCGCAACTTGATCAGCCATTAGCTGTACACAGAATTTAACGAAAGCGGCTGCCATTGATAACATTTGCAATGGACGGTTACCTTTAATAATTTGTGCATAATCTTTTAATGTTGTTTCTTTTGCATTTTCACCAATTCCGAAATATTCAGTACGGTCTTTAGAAGCAATCCCGATACAAGCTAAAATACAAAGAACAAGTGACACGATAATAACCATCGTTACGAATTGTTGGAAAAATCCAAGTGAGAACTCATTGTTAAACTGAGGTAATAGGTAGTTTGATACAAACATTTGACCACCAGTAAAAACAAAAATCATGAAAATACCATCGGAAATATTGAACATTGGGCGTTGTTTTGGATCACTCGTTAAAACAGACTGCCCTGCTTTGGTACATGACGCTTGCAATGAATAACCAATCTTATGAACAAGCAAAGCTGCAATTAAGATTGGTAGTCGTGCTGCACTTGGTGCTAAGTGTGTCGTAAATAGAATAGCAAAGGATACGATTGTAATAATGTTACCAATGAACATTAACGGACGGTATTTACCAAAACGTGTATCTGTTTTATCAATAAACACACCGATAGCTGGGTCAATAACACCATCAAAGATACGAATATAACCCATTAACTGACTAATGAATAAAGCTGCTAACCCAACAATCCCTGTTGAGTAGTAAGTAACAAAACCAAAAGCAAACAAGTATAGGTTAGTTGATGCATTGTTCAAAGAGAACAAAACGATTTGCCACCATTTGGCTGTATGATACTGATTATTTTTTTGTTGCATTGCAGTAGAACTCACTTACAAAACCTCCACCTTATATTATATAACATTATTTACCACCCAAAATAAACTTAGTTATGATACCGATTACAATTGACATTAAAAAGTTACGCTTGAAAACTTTGTTATAACGCAAACTTAAGTTGTATTTATAAGAAAGTTTTCACGATTAAAGGGAAGCACTTCCAACAAGTTACGTTGATAAGTATACGGTAAAAATGTAGGTGTTTTCATTAACTATCTTTGCCTCATTGTGTACTATTTTTGCACCAAATCTGTTGTATTCGCTTGCAAAAAACGAGGCCTTTTATCACTTTATTTCACTTTAAACAGCTTGTTTGTTCATTTTTTCATAATGAATTCACTTATCAATGGTTTATCATGAATATTTCATGAGGAAAAAGTGTATAATGTTGACTTCAACTCATTAATCTTTATAATATAACGAGGGAAAACAAGTCTATCCCTAATAATTTTAAATGAGGTATAAAATGAACGCAAATAAGTTAAGAAGAATTCTTTTTTCTTTAGCCGGTGTTATCATTATTGGCTTGGCGGTTGGGTTAATGCGTATTGCAGACCTAGGTACTGATTCATTTTCAACATTCAATCTTGGTTTAAGTGGTTTTTTTAATATTCAATTTGGAACTTACATGATTTTTTCAAATGCTATTGGTTTAATTTTAGTATTCTTTACAGCACGTCATTTAATTGGAATCGGAACTGCCTTTAATATTGTATTAGTGGGTTATGTGTCTGATTTTACTGTCTATCTTATCGATACTTACGTCGGTGACATCAGTTCATTCTGGTTAAGATTACTCGTATCAGCCTTTGGGATTACAGTTCTAGCCTTTGGTGCGGTTGTTTATATCGTAGCTGAGCAAGGCGTTGCGCCTTATGATGCCCTTCCGATTATTATTGAAGAGAAATCAAATGGTCGCATTTCATTCCAAACTGCTCGTGTTGTGTCTGATATTTTATGTATTGCAATTGGCTTTTTCTTCGGTGCAACGGTTGGGATTACAACGATTATCGCAGCCTTCTTCATGGGACCGTTTATGCAATTCTTCCGTACACGTTTAACAGCAGTTATGGCTTCTCTTGAAGAAAATGATCAACCTGAAATTGAAAACAGTCATATTTAACAAAAAGACATTAGGAATTTTTCTTCCTGATGTCTTTTTTTGCTTTGAAATAGACATGAACTGTCGAGTAGACGATTGGTTAGCCTCTCACTCGACATAAAATCCGATTAAAGTGTCGAATGAAGATTTTTTTGGGCCTTGCTCAGCACTTTTAGCCTAAAATCTGTCGAGTGGCTGCTTTTTACACCACCTATTCGACATTTTCAACAAGACAATCGCATTTTATCGGCCGCTATTATTGTAAATATCATTCAATAAGCATATAATTATTCAGTACCTATGTTTAATAGGATATTTTTGTTGATGCATTCTTTTATATATATAGTAGAATTAAGGTATGACTCGATAATTTAAGGAGAGATTGTAGTGGAAAGAGTAGTTGGAACTGTCGTTAGAGGCCTTCGCAGCCCTATCATCCATAGTGGCGATAATATCGAAGAGATTGTTGTCGACACAGTATTGAACGCGTCTGAAGTGGAAGGATTCACATTTAGAGACAGAGATATCGTTTCAATCACAGAATCAATTGTCGCTCGTGCTCAAGGTAACTATGCAACTGTCGATCAAATTGCAACAGATGTTAAAGCAAAATTTGGTGATGACACAATTGGTGTTATTTTCCCAATTCTAAGCCGTAACCGTTTCTCAATTTGTTTACGTGGTATTGCACAAGGCGCTAAAAAAGTCATTATTATGCTAAGCTACCCATCAGATGAAGTGGGTAACCATTTAGTGAGCTTAGACTCATTGGACGAAAAAGGTGTGAACCCATGGACAGACGTTTTATCAGAAGCTGAATTCCGTGAGCACTTTGGTTATGAAAAACATAAATTTACAGGTGTGGACTACATCGAATACTACAAATCGATTGTAGAAGAAAGTGGCAGCGAATGTGAAGTTATCTTCTCAAACAATGCAAAATCAATTTTAGACTACACAAAGAGTGTCTTGACTTGTGACATCCATAGTCGTTTCCGTACTAAGAAGATTTTGAAAGAAAACGGTGCTGAAAAAGTTTATAGCTTGGATAACATCCTTTCTAAATCAATTGATGGCGGCGGCTTCAATGATACATATGGTTTACTAGGCTCAAACAAAGCAACTGAAGATACTGTTAAACTGTTTCCACGTAACTCTCAACCAGTTGTAGACAAAATTCACGCTTTACTGAAAGAAAAAACAGGTAAAAGCATTGAAGTTATGGTTTATGGTGATGGTGCGTTTAAAGATCCAGTCGGGAAAATCTGGGAGCTTGCTGATCCTGTTGTATCACCTGCTTATACACCAGGTCTAGATGGTATCCCTAATGAAATTAAATTAAAATACCTTGCGGATAATAACTTTGCTGACTTACAAGGTGAAGAATTGAAACAAGCTATTTCTGAATTTATTAAGAATAAAGACGAAGACCTCGTTGGTTCAATGGAATCACAAGGAACAACACCTCGTCAATTAACAGACCTTATTGGTTCATTGTCAGATTTAACTTCAGGAAGTGGCGACAAAGGAACACCAATCGTTTTCATCCAAGGTTACTTCGATAACTATACAAAATAAAAAAAATGCTGAGTCGGCTTGCGACTCAGCATTTTTTATCTTGTTTTCTCTTTAACGAATAATATCCTAAAACCACAATAATGAGTGCTCCCACAGCATCTACAATAATGTCTTTCATTGTATCAACCAAGGCTGCACGCCCAATTAGGACTTCCCCTTGGGCGGTTATAAATTTTTGCATATTGGTTTGAAGAAGACCATCAGCTAGAAATTCATATATCTCCCACACAACCCCGCATGTTATAGCGAAGCAATAGGCAAAAAACGAGACGAAAAAAGGGCTTAGTTTCAATTTCAATGGATTCGCTGCTGCCAAGTAATCAACTAATATAAAGCCGATTGCACCTAGCATCGCTGCACTAAAGAAGTGTAAAATAACATCCCAATAAGGAACACGGTAATAAAAATTACGAACCTCTCCTAAATAAATAGCACAGAATAAAAATATAAAATAAGTAATTTCAATCATATTAGGTATATGAACTTTAAAGCGTTGCTCAACTTCTTTCGGAATAAAAATAACAATTGCACCCACTAAACACTGTAGAATCATCAAGATATAATCTGTTTTCACACGCTCGCCTTCTTGTTCAGCGATACCTCCTGAGGATTGAAATAGCATATATGTCGCATAGAATATAGAGACGACTAACAGCGCTAAGACAATGATAAATACGAGATTCTTGCGTTTTTCTAATTTTTGAGACTCTTCCATAAAGACCCTCCTTTCTTTTAGACCGTTACTAACTATACCCTATTTTATAGAAGAATCAAAAAAACAAGCCTCAGACACCTTTATTTTGGGTCTAAAGCTTGCTAGTATCAATTCAATTGATTGTAGTCTTTCAAAATACGCTCTAATTCTGTCGTCGCTTTTAACGACCGTTCAAGACTTATTAAATTGTCATCATACTGTTTCGTCATAAAACAATAAAAGACAATGGAAACAGCATAGAGTTGGCTAAGTAACGAAATTGTTGCACCACTTCTCAGTGGTGGTTCCATAATTTTGGCCGTTTTTAACGAAAGTTCCGCTAATTTACTAAGTGAATTTGGCGTGTTTTTTGTTAAAGAAATCGTTGTTAATCCCAGTTGATTAGCTACCTCCATTAAAACAAGGCCTTCTTGCTTTTCACCGCTATCCGAAATCCCTAAGTAAACAGATCCTTCGTCAGCTATCGCCATTGAGGCAACGAGCTCGTGTAGATCTTGTGAACAAAAAACTTGTTTACCTAAACGAGTAAATTTTTGTTTAATATCCATAGCTACTATATAGGAGGCTCCTAGTCCATAAACATAAATACTATTACAAGCAGCTAAACGGTCTGCAACTGCTTCAACAACCTCTGTATCCAGTTGATCACTCGTATTTTCTAACACATAGTTCGTATTGACCAATAGTTTTTTCTTAATTTGTTCCAAGCTCTCATTAGGTGAAATATCCGTATGCACGTCTTCTTGCAAAAAAGGTGTTTGAGCTGATAATTGAATTTTCAGCTCGGTAAAGCCTTTTACATTAATGGATCGACATAATCGAATCACCGCTGCTGCACTAGAATCTGCTGCTTCTGCTAATTGTGTAGCATTCATCTGAATAACCTCTAACGGATTCGCCAGAATGACATCAGCAATTTTCCGTTCTGATTCTGGTAACTGGGGTAACTTGTCTTTAATCATTAAAAGCAGATGCTGTTGTTGCACGAGAATACTCCTCTCTTGATTGAGATAGAAAGAGACTGACTTATCAGCCAGTCTCACTCTATCTTATAGATTTGATAGTAAATCATCAACATTAGTTGTTGAGCCATCTAGTTCAGTTGGCTCCATTGCTTCTTTCGGAACACCGAAGAAGTAAGTCACTACGAAGCCACCACTATAAGCAGCCAATAAACCTAACACATAGCCCCACCACATACCGTCTGGAATAAGCGGAATTAAAGCTATCCCACTTGGCCCGATTGCTGTTGCACCGATGTTACCGATTGCGCCAATAACAGCACCACCGATACCACCTCCAATACAAGCAGTGATAAATGGACGACCTAATGGCAAGCTAACTGCATAAATTAAGGGTTCACCAATTCCTAAAATACCAACCGGAAGAGAGCCTTTAATCATGTTAGTTAGTTGTTTATTCTTACGGCATCTAATCCATAATGCAATTGCAGCACCAACTTGACCAGCTCCTGCCATCGCTAAAATAGGAAGTAAAAGTGTTTTTCCTGATGAAGCAATCATTTCAATATGAATCGGCGTTAAGATTTGGTGAAGTCCAAACATAACCATTGGCAAGAACAATGCTCCTAATACAAAACCAGCAAAGGCACCACCAACATTCAATATCCAGGTAATGCTACCAACTAAACTGGATGAAATAACACCGGCTACTGGCATAATAATAAAGATGGTTAATAATCCCACTACTAATAAAGTCACTGTTGGCGTTACAATAATATCAACAGCATTGGGAACAACTTTACGAAGGTTTTTCTCAACTACTGATAGTAAGAAAACAGCTACGATAACACCAATAATCCCACCTTGGTTAGCAGCAAGTGCATCTCCTGTGAAGATATTCTTCAATGGCAAGTCTGGGTTCATCCCATTTAATAGAACAACCCCACCGATAATACCACCCAAACCTTCTGTGGCCCCAAAGACACGCGCAGCATTAATCCCTACATAAACATTCAGATAAGCAAATAGTCCGTTTTGAATAATTTTTAAAACACTAAAAATAGCTGTCCATGCTTCCGCATCTAGTTGGCCTGCTGTCATTAAGTTTTGAATGATAGAGGCAATCCCGCCAATAATCCCCGCACCTACGAAAGCTGGAATAAGCGGAACGAAAATACTTGCGATTATTTTTAAAGCACGTTTAAAAGGAGTATTATTTTTTTGTTTTTGTTGGGCTTTTACTTCTGCTGTCCGTTGTTCAGCCTGTTGCCGTCCTGATAAATCTTGGTCAAGATTTTCTGCTACTGTTGCGCCTTTTTCTTTCCCTGCCATATCTGCCATCTCAAGGGCAACTTTATTGGCAGTTCCTGGTCCAACAACAACTTGTAAGTTGTTACCATCCTCGACAACACCCATAACACCGGCTACTTTTTTCAAAGCATCGACATCGACAATTCCTTCATCACGCAAATCAATTCGAACACGTGTCATACAGTTATAAACATTGCTAACATTATTAGACCCACCAA
The DNA here is from genome assembly GCF_011100465.1 of Jeotgalibaca arthritidis. Taxonomy (NCBI): domain Bacteria; kingdom Bacillati; phylum Bacillota; class Bacilli; order Lactobacillales; family Carnobacteriaceae; genus Jeotgalibaca; species Jeotgalibaca arthritidis. Next base: position 1,308,823 of record NZ_CP049740.1, on the reverse strand, counting down.
TTTTACTGTAAATATCTTTTGCTAACTGTTGCTCTTTTGAAACCATCATGATTCCTCCTTAAATAAGACCGAGTTACGATAATGTATGGTGAATAAATCCGTTCGCCTGACTTAGTTTTTCTTCAGCCTCCTCCTTTGTAGTTGACGTTAGTAACATGACAATGGCCAGTTTTACTTTCTTACCGGCTGCTTCGAATGCAGCTGCTGCTGTTTCATAATCGCAGTCAGTTGCTTGCATAATAATTCGTTTCGAGCGTTCTTCAAGCTTCTCATTAGTCGGCTGAACATCGACCATCAAGTTTTGGTAAACTTTTCCAGTACCAATCATGGCTGTTGTAGATAGCATATTTAAAATTAATTTTTGAGCCGTTCCTGCTTTCAAACGGGTTGATCCTGTTAGGACTTCTGGGCCGGCATCAATTTCGATGGCAATTTGACTAAACTGGCTTATTTCCGCATCCTTGTTACAAGAAATAGTTACCGTTGCAGCTCCAACTTCATCCGCATAGATTAATCCGCCAATGACATAAGGCGTTCGTCCGCTGGCCGCAATACCAACAACCGTGTCATGTTCGGTCAGCTGAAGGTTTTCTAAGTCAGCCTGACCTAACTCTTTCGAATCTTCTGCCCCTTCAACTGCGACTGTCATTGCCTTGTCGCCTCCTGCAATTAAGCCCACAACCATGTCAGCTGAAACGCCAAAAGTCGGCACACATTCTGCTGCATCCAAAACGCCAAGTCGGCCACTTGTGCCAGCTCCCATGTATATCAAACGTCCGCCAGCCTTAAATGAGCTAACAATTTGCTCAACAGCCGCTTCGATTTCTCCTAACACTTCTGAAATCGCTAGAGGTACTTTTTTATCTTCTTCATTCATTTGTTTCAAAACATCCGCCACGCTCATTTGATCAAGCTGTAATGTTTCTGGATTTCTCGTTTCTGTTGTTAATTTATCTAAGTTCATCTCTATTCCTCCCAAACAATTTCAAACCGCTGACCTGGCCCACAATAGTCTAATAAGAAGAGTTCATCTTCAGCAATTCGACCCACCACATTAACGCGATCATCTTCTGGTAAATTGCGCTTAGTTATTTGCACTTCGCCTCTGTAACGGCCATAAGCGTCATTATCAATAGTAATTGAACCCGTCGAACGTTTCATAATGGTCCCTTTTGCAATTGTCTGATTAGCATTTCTTAAACGACCTTCTTGGCTACGAATCACATCTCTAGCAGCGTCCATGCGATTCGTATGCTGACCGCCAGTTCGGGCTATATCTTCATTATCACCTAAAGAAACCGCATGAAATGAAATCGTATCGTGAAGTAAATAGCTCGAAAATTGCTTGATAGTCGCTTCTTTTATCGTAGGATCACCAACATATATTTTATCAACAAGGCAATCTTTCTCTAACTCTAAAGCTGAAGTCAAAGGATGTTGATAGCGGTGACGTTCTAGAGTCGGCAACCCCTCATAAAGAGGCCCTCTTAGTTTTTCATCTCCTGCAACAAATGCCATAACTTTAAAACCAGCTTTTTTCAACCAGTCATTTTGCTGGCAGAAGTCTTTTTTACCTAGTCCTGTTTCTGGACGCGGATAATAATTATGCCAAGCTTCCATTTTTGAAAAATCCGCCCCGTAATGAGTTAATTCTTCAATATCGCGATTTGAAATGGTACTCGCATTCAAAGCAACACCCATTTGTCTGCTGATCGTTGCTACATCTTGATTGCTTATCCCATAATCAATCCTGATCGCTGTTATGCCCATTTCAATTAATGAGCTCAGATTACCAAAACCAACATTCAGATGGTTTAAAGCTGATCCCGATGCATCAACAACTAATTCAAGCTGTTTTTCTTTGGCTAGCTGCCCTAGTTTTTGTAAACGTCCTAAATATTTGCTATGATCATCTTCAGGGATATGAATTGATGTGAAGATACCTTTAAAGCCATTTTCATGCATCTGATTGACATAAGCCATGGTTTTATCAGTGATTGCTTCATTTAAAAATACAGAAAAACCGTACATAAAACCCCTCCTATTTGAAAACGCTTCACACTGTTTTTAGTATAAGTGCTTTGAAATTTTTTTTCAATTAAAAGCCCTTATATTTCATAAAAAGATTTTATTTAAAATATTTTTTCAAGGAGCCTATTATGCAAACTCTTTATTTCGTCCGGCATGGACAAACTGAATTAAACGCTAAAGACCACGTTCAAGGTGGCGACATCGACTCACCGCTACTAGAAAAAAGCCGAGAAGATGCTGTTAAAACAGGCCTTTATCTGCGCAACGAACCCATTGACAGATTGATTAGCAGTCCACAATTACGAGCCAAAAATACAGCGCTCTTGATTAACAGTCAATTTCAAACTGAACTCCCATTTGAGATTGAACCGCTTCTGAAAGAATTTGGTTATGGTGAATGGGAAGGCCTCCACATTCCCACCGTTGCCAAACAATGGCCCGAAACATTCTATCACTTGCGCAACCAGCCCCATCTCTACGATCCCCGTTCCTTTGGCGGCGAAAGCTACCCTGACTTAATTAAACGAGGAACAAAGGCAGTGACAGATTATGCCGACCGTTATTCGGATGCCAACCTCTTATTTGTAGGCCACTCGATTACACTCACCGCAACCATTTTGAGTTTAGTGGGCTACGATTTGAAAGATATTCGCTCGCAAACACCAATGGCAAATACCAGTGTTTCACGTTTGAAGCGACAAGGTGATCGCTTTATTCTTGAGTCTTGGAATGAGACTGCTCATTTAGATGAATAAGATTGTTTATCTTCTTGAAGAAAGAGCTGTTATAGCTTATAATAGAAGAGATAATTTCTGATAAAGAAACGTTATTTCTTATTCAGTAGAGGAGCGCGATTTTTTGAAAAATGAATCATTTTATTCACGTTTAAATGTGGATGAAAAATACATAATTAAATGTTGTTACTATGTCTTTGCTGTTAATGGTTTGTACGGAATGATTATGGGATCTTTGCTTCCTTATATCAGTGAAGCCTACAACTTAAGCGATACTGTGAGCGGCTCATTATTATCTTCTCACTATGTCGGTAACTTATTAGCTAGTTTTATCGCCGGCGTTTTACCGATTTACCTTGGCCGTAAAAAAGCAGTTATTTTGATGAGTAGCTTTGTTACTGCTGGTTTCTTATTGATGATTACTACCGGTAATCCATTTTTACTATTAGTATCATTCTTCTTTACCGGTTTAAGTCGTGGTAGTATTTCAAATTTCAACAACTCAGTGGTTAATGAAATTTCAAATAGCAGCTCTGCTGCCTTAAGCTTCTTACACTCTATTTTTGCTATCGGTGCGTTACTGGCGCCATACTTAGTGATTGGATCGGTTCGTTTAATCGGTGAAAATGGTTGGCGCCTAGCTGGCGGGGTTATCATCGTCTTAACCGCCCTTTCACTCATTTTCTTCTCTCGTATGAAGCTAACGGAAGCTAGTGCAGAGAAAAAGAAAAAAGTTGTCTCCTATGAATTTATGAAGAAAAAAACATTCTGGTTGTTAGCTGGTTTACTATTCTTCTATTTATGTGGTGAATCAACAATCAATGGTTGGTTAGTTAAATACTTTGTCGATAGTGGCATTCTAACCATTGCCTACTCTCAATTTTTAGCTTCGTTATTGTGGATTGGTGTATTGGTTGGTCGTTTAATTGTTTCAGCAATTGGTGAACGCTTTAAACGCATACATGTCCTTTATGTTTTAGCATTTGCAACAACCTTCTTCTTTATCGTCTTACTTGCTTCACGCAATCAAGTTATGATTACCTTTGCCATTCTTGGACTTGGTCTATCAATGGCGGGGATTTATCCAACAACAATCGCTGCTACTGGTGGCTTTATTAAAGAGTACCCGATGGCAATGGGGATTTTGTTGGTGCTCGGCGGAATTGGTTCCATCGTGATGCCTACTATCACAGGTGCCTTGTCTGATCAATTCGGTATTTTCTACGGAATGGCAGCGATTGGTGTCGCATTAACGATTATGATTCTGTGCGTCTTCTTATACGACCGCGATCAAAGAACCGCTTAATAGACTATAATTACTTCGAGGAAGTTCAGCTGCTTTTTTCGCCCTGAAGTTCCTCAAATCAAAAAGGCATCAGAACATTTTGTTGTTCTGATGCCTTTTTCATTATTTCTTTTCTCGTTTTGTTTTTTCTTCTACTACTTTTTCAAAGCTTGCTGCATTATCGACAACCTCTGTCGGCGCATATTCCGGCCAAGCCTCATCGAAAGCCATTTCCGCTTCTTTACTGACAATTAAAAATTCAGCATTGCGCTTGAATGTCGCTTCCAATTGAGGGATGTAGGTTAGAAAGTCCACAGCCTCCAAAGGAATTGCGGCGCTACCTTTTTTCTTATAGGTTCTTGCTAATAAAAATTTTTCTACCATAAATCCTCCACTACTTATTTAATAATAGGCTAACCACTGTTCGAATGTCGCTTCTAAGTCTGCCATCACAACAAATCTGGCTTTCCGCAGTTGCTCCTTGCCGTCAATAAATCCTAATATCGCTGGAACCGTAAAAACACTGTACTGTCCAGCTACTGCCGGCAGTCGGTCAGCATCCACAGTTAACAACTTAATCTCAGGAAAAGTCTGCAACAAACTTTGCAATTGAGGCAAGACTGCATGACAAACGCCGCAATCCTGACGCTTGACATAAACAAGTGCAAAACGATTTTCTTTAATAAACCTGGTCACGTCTTCTAATTGGCTTGCTTCTGCTAAAAGGGTCATTTTTATGCACTTTTTCCTTTCTTTGAGTTTTGCTTTTATTATAACATGATATAATCAGTCTTAGCATATTTATAAGGAGGTCTGCAAATGCAAATAAAAAAATGGATCAGTTGGGGTTTAGTGCTTGCTTGGATGGCTGTTATCTTCTTATTTTCCGCCCAACCTGGTGACCAGTCAGGTGAATTAAGTGGCTCACTGTTACAGACTATTCTCCAATTTTGGCAGACCCTTTTCCCAAACAGTCAGCCTAATCTCGACATCCTCCATTGGGTGATTCGCAAAGGCGCACATTTCGCCGTTTACTTTGTCCTTGGATTTTTAAATATAAATGCCCTTAAAGCGAGTGGCATCCACGGTAAAAAAGCTTGGTTAATAGCGATTTTAATTGCTATTGTCTATGCAATTAGTGATGAGTGGCACCAATCCTTTGTACCCGGTCGAGGACCAGCTGTCAAAGATGTCGTAATCGATACAGTCGGAGCTAGCTTCGGCATTGGACTCTACCAACTCTTATTCCGTCACCGCTAATGGCTATCCTTTGCTTCTTTCCTTATTTTTAAGTATCACTTATAAGAAAAGCGGACAAGTCCGCCTTGGCCTATGAAAAAGCCAAGACCAATTAACTTGGCGATTTTATTCATCATCGTCTTTGCTTATCTCGTAATGTCCATTGTCTTTACCTACTCACCACCTGATTTACCGATTTTTATCCCGCCTACCATGGGGTAAGATGATTAACAATATACAAAACGGACAGCGGAATCTCTCCGCTGTCCGTTTCTTATTCTTCAATTAAGTTTAATGCAGCTAATAGCTCCGCCGATGCATCAGCCACAGCAACCGTCTCAACTAAATCACCTTGTCCGACCCATCGCATGGTCAAATCTAGGCTGCAGGTAATCAGCGTAATCATTTTACGACCGGGTACCTCTTCCACCAAATCTACTCGGTCAGGTGTTACCATTTCTAGCCAATTCAATTCATACACATAAATGGTTTCCATATCGGTTATATAAATGGTATCGCCAATTGTCATATAAGGAATATCACTAAACAAGATTTGATTACGGGCATAATTATGACCAGCCAAAGAATAGTTGCCTTGTCCCATACGTTGATCAGCTGCCATCGTTCCTGCACCTGCAACTAAGTTACTTTCTGCTAGTCCCTTTAAAATAGGTAACTGTAACGCAATCGACGGGATGCTTAACCCACCAATAACTGGCAAGTCTTCCCTATTTTGATAACCATTTAAAATATGCTCCCAAGTTAGATTGGCTGTTTGATCAAATTCAAATTCTCCTTCGATCATTTCATTTTCTCGAATGGTTTCTACACTAATCTGATTAAACTGATTGTCATTTGTTACTCGTTTAATTAAAAAATCTTCGAAATAGCCCCGCATTAAAAATGCTAGCCCAACTATAAATAATAAAATAGCAAAGCCGTTTAGCCATTTTTTTGATGTCATTCGCTTCCCCACCATCCCGTTTATTATTACTAGCATAATACCATAAAAAATAAGGTATTTAGTGGTAAAATAGAAAAAACACTTCATTTAAAGGAGCCGCCAATGACTTATACGACATTACTTTTTGATATTGATGATACCTTATTAGATTTTAAAGCAGCCGAACACTTTGCTATCTCTAGTCTATTAGAAGAGATGGCCATTGATCCGACTGAAGAAACAATCGCGACATACTCTCATATCAACCAAGGCTTATGGGAACAATTTGAGCAGGGTTTAATTGCTCGTGATCGCCTATTGGGCAAACGATTCGAAGACTTTTTTATCCTTCACCAGCTGACCGTTGATGGCAGCGACATGGATCGTCGTTTCCGAGCTAACCTAGAGAAGGGACACTTTCTCATTGAAGGAAGTATCGCTCTCTTAGACCAATTAAAGCAAAGCCACAAACTATACGCCGTCACCAATGGCGTTTCAAAAACCCAGTACCACCGCTTAACTGATTCAGGTTTACTGCCTTATTTTAAAGGGGTCTTTGTATCCGAAGATACAGGCTATCAAAAGCCCATGCCGGAATATTTTGATTATGTATTTGCTCGGATTCCCGATTTTAAGACGGAGGAAACATTAATTATTGGCGATTCCTTGACCTCCGATATTAAAGGCGGACTGTTAGCAGGGATTGATTCGTGTTGGTTTAATCCACAAAGAAAACCATATCCTGCCTCAATCAAGCCTACCTATGAGATTGTCCATTTACAGGATTTACATGCGATTTTAGCTTAAAAGGAGGAACAAAGATGAAATTTTATATGAAACAAAAGGTTTTTTCATGGCGCGACCGCTTTACCATTAAAGATGAGCACGGACGGGATGTTTATTTTGTTGAGGGTGAATTGTTATCTTGGGGTAAAAAGTTATCGGTCACTGACACTAATGGCCATGAAGTCCTATTCATTAAGCAAAACATTTGGAATTGGTTGCCAAATTATTCGCTCTTGATGGGCGGTGAAGAAGTAGCCGTTGTTAAAAAAGAACTGACCTTCTTCAAACCGCGCTATACCATCGATGGTCCGAATTGGGAAGTAGAGGGTCATATTTTTGAACATGACTATAGCATTTACGAGGGCAATCATGCTGTTGCCTCAATTAGTAAAGAATGGCTTACATGGGGCGATTCCTATGAATTGGATGTTGATGAAGAAAATGCCTTGCTAGCATTAGGTGTTATTCTAATTATTGATTGTGTCATGGCAGAAGCTGCTAATTCATCAGCTAATTAAAGCTAAAAAAATAAGTCAGGATGCGCGCATCCTGACTTATTTTTAGTCTTCTAAGTATTCATATACAGCCATTGCTGCTAGTAAGAACGCTCCTACACCGTGTAAATCATCTTCTGATGTTGGGCGACCCACATAATAGTCATATGAGCCAGCTGACGTTCCGATACAAATACCATGAACATGCAAGCCTGCCTCGTCTTCAGTTGTCATATGGTCAAGCAAGCCTTGGAAGCCTTTCACCAAATTATGGTGGTAATCATCACTAACAAAACCATAATGAAGAGCCTTAGCCATCGTATATAAATAAAGTGACGAACTAGATGATTCTAACCAGTTATCTTCTCGGTCACCTTTATCAACGACTTGGTACCATAGACCTGTTTCGTCATCTTGGAAAGCAACGACGTTCTTCACATAGCGGGCTACTTCAATTGGCAATTCTTCTTGTCCTTGGTAGTCATCGCCAATCGCTTCTAAAATATCGATTAGGGCTGTTCCATACCAACCAACTGAACGTCCCCAGAATTCTGGTGAGCAACCTGTTTCTTTGTCTGCCCATGGTTGAACTTTCTTCTCATCCCAAGCGTGGAATAATAAGCCTGTTTTTGGATCAGTCATATGTTTTCTCATCAAGCGTTCTTGATAAAGAACCACTTGAATCAAATCACGTTCATGAAATTGGTTGGCATATTTAACTAAATAAGGGCCTGCCATAAACAAGCCATCCAACCACATTTGATAAGGGTATTTATCTTTATGCCAGAACCCATTTTCCGTTGTGCGGTTAATGGTATCAATGATATAACGTAATTTACGAGCGGCAATCATATATTTCTGTTGCCCTGTTACTTCATGAAGTTTGAATAATAAAATCCCAACTTGAATGGCATCTAATTGATCGCGGTCGTATTCAAAGTTTCCATAGTCATCAATTAAAGCGTCATAGTAACCTTGAATATAGTCAAAATACTCATCGTTACCTGTTTCTTCCCAAACTCTCAACATCCCTAGTAAGAAAACACTTTGATGGTAGTGGAACCGCATCGCTGGCGGTAATTCAGGTGGTGTAAATTTATTCATTAATGTGCGGCATGATTTTTCTGCAATTTCTAAAATGGCTTGTTTCGTCAATGGTTGTGTCACGTTTAAGTCGCTCCTTCTATTATAAATGGCAGATGGCCGGAACGATTGCTCCAGCCTCTGCCTATCTTTTTTATCGTTTAACTTTAGTTAAAGGCCTCTGCATATTTAGCAGCTGATGCTTCGATTGCTTCTGCCCAATCGCTTAGGAAGTCATCAATCGATAGGTCTCCAGCCATAACAGATTGGATTGCTGGATCAACTTGGTTGTCCAAGATTGAACGGTAATCTGGTAGGTAGAATGGAGGTTCATAAAGAGCTGTGTTTTCATCATCGTAAACAGAGAAAGCAACGCTTAAGTGTTGCGCATCTTGAATCCAATCTTCTGCCATAACATCACTGTTCGTTGGAATTTGTCCAATTAGTCTATTCCAGTTACTTTGGCTTTCAGCATTGTTAACAAATTCTAGGAATTTGAAGGCTTCTTCTGGGTGTTCTGTCTCAGCAAAGATTGAAACACCAATTGTATTTCCACCTTCAGCGACATAGTTGCCACCGTCTACCGTTACAGGAAGCGGAATTGCTTCGAATTGATCTGCTTCTAGCGCTTTGCTATGCTCACCGAATGAACCGATATTATGGTGAACCATTGCAGCTTTACCTGTATCAAAGGTTGCAACCATTTCCTTGTAACCATTTGTAATATCACTTTGAGGTGTATTGTTTAAATACAATGCAAAATATTTTTCTAAGAATTCTTTATGTGCAGGATCGTTAACAGTTGCTTTACCATCTTCTGTTACATATTCAGTAATACCTGAGTATGCATACATCAAACGTTGCAATTGAAGTGATCCACCAGCACCACCACGAATAGTGTAGCCATACATATCATCTGTCGTCATTGTATCCACAGAGCTAAAGAAATCATCCCATGTTTTTGGTGCTTCAATGCCTGCTTCAGCGAATAAGTCTGGACGAATCCAAATGACATCTAAGTTCTGTGTATAAGGAACACCATAAAGCTTGCCATCATTAACAATTTTCTTATTGAAATCGATGGTACCTTGGTTAATTTTTCCGTTTAATTCTGAATCTGCGAAGTAGTCATCTAAAGGCAAGAATGCTTCACGGATAGAATATTCCGGTAACCAGCTTGTTTGAATAGATGCTACGTCAGGAACATCCTTAGCTGCGATAGCGGCATCAATTTTAGATTTCGCTTCGTCTTTTGGTAAACCAAAATATTCAACTTTAATATTTTCATTCTCTTCTTCAAAACGATTAATAATTTCTTGCCAAATCGGTGTACGTTCTGGACCAGCATTTTCATCCCAAAATGTGATTGTGACAACTTCATTGCTCTCACCATCTTTGTTGCTTGTTGAAGATTTTGAAGCTGTATCCGGCGATGAACTACCACCACATGCTGCTAATAAAATAGCACTTGCTAATGTCAAACCCAATCCTTTTGCTTTCTTTGATAACATGACTGTTACCCTCCTTATATTTTTAGCCTTTAACGGCTCCGCCCATACCATTTACTAAATGTTTTTGAGCGATTGAGAACAAGATAATTGATGGAATCAACGCAATGATACTTCCTGCTGCAAGAGCACCGTAGTTAACGTTAAATTCTCCCAACATGAAACTTAATCCAACTGGTAATGTGAATTTAGCTTGATTATTAGTCAACATTAAAGCCAATAAGAATTCGTTCCATGCGTAAACAAAAACGTTTACACTTGTTGCCACGATACCTGGTATCAATAACGGCAAAATAACTTTTACCAATGTTTCGATGCGTGTCGCACCGTCAATAGCTGCTGCTTCCTCTAACTCTTTTGGAATACCAGCAATAAAACCACTCATTAAGATGGCGTTAAAGGGTACTTGAACAGCTGAGTAAATTAAAATTAATGATAGTGGATTAGAAATTAATCCAAGGTTATTAAAGATAACGAACAAGGGAATAATTAGCATTGAACGGGGAATAAATTGCGTCATTAGTAGCATCAGCATGAAAACTTTTTTCCCTCTAAATTCGTAACGCCCTAATGCGTAACCAGCTAAAATAGATAGTGTTACCGTTAATAATACAGTTAGTGCGCCTACGTAAATACTATTACCGAAGTAAGTATCAAACCCAACATCTCGCCAAGCATTAGCAAAGTTATCAAAAGTAAAGCTGCTCGGGAAGTATTGAATAGGCGATGAAATTATATCACCTTCTGGCTTAAATGCTGTGTTAAGTGTCCAATAAATTGGAAAGACAGTCCACATAAGCATAAGCCCCATCGGTAAGTAGAAGGTTAGGAGACGATCTACCTTTTGATTTTTAGAAAATAACATCTTTACTCCTCCTCAAATTTCGAAAGCTTCAAGTACAATCCTGCAGCAACCGATAGAATAACAAAGGCTACAATCGTTAAAGCAGAACCATATCCAAAGTTCGTTCCGTTAACCGCAGTGTTAGCGATATACATCGCATAAGTTGTGGTTGAATTTGCAGGACCACCACCGGTTAAGTTGTAAAGCAAGTCCACGTTGTTGAATTCCCATACCGAGCGAAGCAAGGTTGTTAAGACAATCGTACGTTTCAATTGAGGTAGTGTAATATAAATTAATTGTTGGAAGCGTGACGCCCCATCAACTCGAGCTGCTTCAAACATATCTTCTGGAATCGATTGCAATGATGCAAGCAAGGTTACAGCGAAGAAAGGAATCCCTCTCCACAATTCTGCGATAACAACTGCAATAAAAGCGCTCGTTGTACTCGCTAAAAATGCTACTGGTTTATCAATGATGCCAAGTCGCATCAAGATATCGTTGAAGACACCCATATGTTCGTTGTACATTAACATCCAAATAACAGACGTCAATACCCCTGAGATTGCCCAAGGTACAAATACAACAGCACGAACAAATCCTCTCGCTTTAAATTTCTGATTTAACAGCAATGCCACTGCTAAACCAAAGAATAACTGCAAGGAAACTTGTGAGACAACCCATTTTGCACTATTAATTAAACTTGGCAAAAATTGTTTATCTTTCGTAAAAATATCAATATAGTTTTGTAAGCCGGCAAAGCCATCATAAAAAGGTGCCGAAATATCATAGTTTTGGAAACTGTAGTAAAAAACCGTTAACATTGGGTAAAATAAAAACGCAAAAATCATAATAAAAGCAGGTGCCAATAAGGCATACGGAACCCAATTCTTTTTTAGATTCCATTTCTTTTTAGGTTTTGTTGTTATGTTTGTATTGCCAATTGTGTTCTCCATGTTTTCCCCTCCTGTATAAAGATTAACAGAAAGCGCTTTACAGAAATATGCAATATTTTTTGCTTTTACTCTAAAAATTTAAGGTATTTTGAAATCGTTATCAATTTTGTTGCTTATTGTTTGTTTGCGCTTACCTAAAAAGTGTTATTTTTACGATAAGACATGGGTGGTTGTCCTGTATATTTTTTAAATGAGCTACTGAAATAATGCGGGTTAGTGTAGCCTACAGCTTCTGCCACCTCATAGGTTTTTAGTGAGGTCGATTGGAGAAGGATTTTCGATTTTTCCATCCGTAGCTGTAATAAGTACTCTGTAAAATTAAGACCCGTTTCGTTCTTAAATAAATGACTTAAATAAGGCGATGTTACATGAATAGCCTCTGCTAACTTAACTAATGACAAATCCGGATCTGAAAAATTGTCTTTCATATACTGAACAGTACGATCTACCAATGAATCTGACTGATTCTCTGCTTGCTGCCGCTCAAATGCTGCCTCCCATTTTTGAATGATCGGAGTGAGTAGTCCTAGAAGTTGGGGCATGCTTGAGACAGCCAGCATATCTTCGCTCAGTTGGTAAATATTAACCACTTCCTCTTGGCAAAGCTGGTTGAGCTGTACAATCAAAAAGACAACAAAATTAAAGGCAATCTTTTTAGCTTCTACTAATCCTAATGTTCCTTCTGATAGAAAATCATAAAAACTCCTAATCTTATCATAGCTCGTTTGATCAGGATTTAATTCAGCAAACATTCTCGCTTGTCCATCTCTAATACCAAACAAGGCGTCTAAATGACTGCCTTTTTCGGCAAGCTCAGCTATTTTTTGAATCTCCATATTGATTTTAGCTTCCACAAGAGCTGTTTTTAAAGCCGATAAAGATTGGAATACAGAGGATGCTGCAATAAATAATTTACCCTGACAATAGTCTTGGCGAATAGTCGCCCGAAAATCATCGAGCTGGTCTGGTTGCTCGACTAACGAATGGATAATAAATACTTCATTATTTTGATAAACCATCAAATCATGAATGCCCTTTTGAAGATAAGGGTTTAGTTGGTTGATTAGTTGCTCCGTTTCTTCATTTAAAGAAAAAACAGTGGTCACTGCATACGCAGGCCCATTCAACTGAATGCCCATTTGATCCAGAGAAGCCACAATATCTTTTTCTGTCATAGCCTCTGAATCAAACAATAGATCAGAAATAAATTTTTCGTGTAATAAGGGTAAACCGCGCTCCAGTTGTTCTTTCGTTTGATGAGCTGTTTGCCAAGCAGATAAAGCAAGGCTGGCTTTATCTAACAGATCTTCTAACTTAACAGGCTTAAGTAGATAGTCATCTGACTTGAGTAAGAGCGCTTGGTGTAAATACTCAAAATCGTCATAGCCAGTTAAGAAAATCATTCGTGTTTGATTTCCCTCTTGGCGTAAGGTTTTTGCCAGCTCAATGCCTGTCATAAACGGCATATTAATATCTGTAATTAAGAGGTGGGGCTGCTCCTTTCGAACTAATTCAAGTGCAGCTTGACCGTGTGCTGCCTCACCAACAACCGTTGCGTTAATACTTGCCCAGTTGGCATTTGAAATAGCCCGTCTAATAATACGGTCATCTTCTGCAATCACAACTTTAAACATGATGATCCTCCTTCATCTTTGGCATACGGATTATAATCCTTGTCCCTTGCCCTTCAACACTAGCCATACTCATACCGTAGCGCTCGCCATAGCGATTCCGAATTCTAATATGAACACTGCGTAAGCCAACACCTGTTTCTTCCCGACTCCCCGTCACATAAGGCGTATGAATTTCGTCTTGAATAAGCTTTAAGCGATTTGGTGGAATCCCTTTTCCATTGTCTGAAACGATAATGATAAGATCATCCCCCTCTTCTTTGGCCACTATGGTAATCATGCCTTTCTTCTCATCCTTCATCACGCCATGATAGATTGCATTCTCAACAAGGGGTTGTAAGCTTAGCTTTACAATTTGATAGCTATAAAAGCGTTCTGGAATAGCTATAGTGTAAGTAAAAAAGTCACCATAACGCATCTCCATCATATAGAGATAACTTTTGATATTTTTCACTTCTTCAGCAAGACTAATCACTTCCTTACCACGACTTAAACTTGTTCGGAAGAAATCAGACAGATTACTAATCATCAGACTTGCCTCTTCATTCATTCCCATATCACACAAACCCTTAATCGAAAATAAGGTGTTGTATAAGAAATGCGGATTGATTTGAGCATGTAATAAGGCAACTTCTAGCGCCATCTTTTCCTGTTGCTGAGCAGTCGACTCTTCAACCAACTGAACATTACGATCAGTTAAGCGGTTATAAGTTTGATATAAAATGACTAATTCTTGTGGAATGTCATCTGACCAGCTTAGTTTTTCATGATAGGTAGTTGTTGTCATCATGCTATCTGCCATTTTTTTAATAGGCGATGACAAATAACGGTTAATCATTCTCAAAAAGAATACCGCTACTAAGGCTAATAAAAGTGCCAGCACACTAAAGAGTAAGACGAGCGTCATCTTTGAATCAAACAGACGTGCTTTCGGTGTAACGAGTACGAACCGCCACTTGTTGGTGCCGAGAATGGCCGTTCTCAAGTTATAACGATTACCATCATGATCTTCCAAGGGTTGATCAAGTGTTGACAATTGGCCTTTACGAAAACTTTGATAAATGACATGGTTAATAGCCGTGTTACTAGGCGCATCTTCTGAAACATGATACGTATCAGGCGACAAAATCATCATGTACGAGTCACCCAATGATAGATCTAACAGCGCCCGCTCTACTAAAGCTGTCTTTAAATTCATCACAATAATCCCAATTGGGTTGTCAGCTTCATCTTTAACTAAATGGTAGACGGTTTGAACTGCTTGTTGGCGGTCAAAGATATAATCCGTATGGTTATTCAGCCAATAGTAATCCTCATTTCCCTTTACTGATAAGTCATAAAACCCATAATGGTTAAAGTCAGGATTTAAACTTTGCTGGTCGCTTTGCGTCAACACGTAGCCATTAATATTTAAGTAGAGCGAGTCTACGAAGGAGGCGTTTTGCCGAAAAAGATGCTCCATCTGCTCTGAAAGGGCCAAATAATTATTAGACGACAGCCGACCGCTTTCAGCTAATTGGCTAACTGCTTGATCCTTTGTTAATCGATAAAACTGCTCAAAGCTATTACGGTAAAGGTCAGAAAAATAAGACATCTTCTGTTGAAGGACGCTATCCATGGTCGTTTCTGTATTACGAGAGACTTGCGAGCTCGCCACATAATAAATAATTGAAGTCGTTAAAAGGGTAAACAAAAGAATAAGAATTAGATAGAATGCATTGATGGTTGAACTAAGTGAATGAAACAGTTTCTTTTTAAGCAACATACAAACCAGACCCTCCATTATTATTCCTTTATTTAATCTTCTAATCATTAACGAGAGTGGGAAAAAAGGCGTTTAGCCCCGAATCGTTGGACCGAAAAAACGCAGGGTGGTCGTAGACCATCCGAGTATTATTCGGGAAACGCATGTCGGGGCTGCCTTTTTGATCACATTTGTGCAACAGCTGTTACGGCAATGTGATCAATCTATAAACGTTTATTTTTTAAAGTAGTTAACAGCATTGTGGTAGCAAACATTTTCAATCAGTCGTTTTAATAAAGGTTCGCTGTTAGGGAACTTGCCACTTTCCACTTGTTCGCCAACGAACTGACATAAAATACGGCGGAAATACTCATGGCGCGGATAAGAGACAAAACTACGTGAATCTGTCAGCATACCAACAAAGTTCATTAATAAACCGTGATCAGCTAATGCTTTCATTTGGTTGAGCATGCCTTCTTCCGTATCGTTAAACCACCAACCAGCTCCAAATTGAACCTTACTCTTAATACCTTCGTTATTAACTTGGAAGTTTCCAACCGCACTAGCTACAACATAGTTTTGTGTTGGGTTTAAATTGTAAATAATCATTTTTGGCAATTTTTCATTGCGTGCCATCGCATTTAACAATTGGTTGAGACGGCGACCATCGTTAACTGAATCATGGATAGAGTCGAAGCCAACATCTGCTCCCAAGCGGTCGTACCAGTAATCGTTATTGTTGCGCAACGCACCAAAATGGATTTGCATTGCCCAACCACGATCTGCATATAACTCGCCGAGATCAATCAGAATGCGAGTCAAATATTTTTCTTTTTCATCGGTTGTAATGCTTGCTTGTTGCAATGCTTTTTGGAAAATAGCTTCGATTTCCTCGTCTGTTGCAGGGCTATAAACCATATTTTCTAAGGCATGGTCTGACGCAAGTGTTCCTCTCTCATCAAAGTAGTTAATGCGTTCTTCCAATTGAGCCAGTAATTCCTGATATGTTGCTGGCGGATTACCGAAAATAGCGGTCATACGGTCTAAGAAACCAACAAAACGGCTATCCTCAATATGGAAAGCCTCATCTGGTCTAAATGATGGTGCGACGGTAACTGAAAATGACTCATCAGCTAAAATACGGTCATGTGCTGCTAAATCATCCGTTGGGTTATCAGTTGTTCCAACAAAGGTCACGTTTGATTGTTCAATCAACTTGCGAGCAGTTAGTTGTTTTTCTTTTAGAACTTGATTCGCACGGTCATAGATGTCCTTCCAATTGTCTTTCGTTAATAAGTCATCAATATCAAAGTAACGTTTTAGTTCCAACTGCGTCCAATGGAATAATGGGTTCCCAATCGTGTTCTCTGCCGTTTCTGCCCACGCAGCAAACTTTTCTTCTGGTGACGCATTGCCAGTAATTTTTTCTTCAGGCACACCATTCGCTCGCATCGCCCGCCACTTGTAGTGGTCGCCTGCTAGCCATAATTCTGTAATATCAGAGAAGACATGGTCATCCGCAATCCAATCTGGAATCAAATGACAGTGGTAGTCAAAAATAGGCATTTTTTCTGCATAGCTATGGTAAAGGTGTTTAGCTGTTTCATTAGTTAACATAAAGTCTTGGTGAATAAAAGTCATAAATCGTTCCGCCTCCATTTTTAAGTATAAAAAGAGGTTCAAACCCTTAGTTGTGCTGAACCTCTTTATTTATTATTGTCTTATTCAGCTTTTGGAAGTTGTAGTGTTTCTAAATGCTTACCGATATGGCCAACTAGAGATTCACGGTATTCTTCCTCGAACTCATCCATATTTGCGAAGAATTCTGGTTTAAAGCGACGCTCGCCTGCCTCATCAACGGCTGTTAATAACACACCATAAGTCACATGCCATACTTGACGCGCATTGCGGTCATTCATGTATTCTGGCAGTTCTTCGTCACTTACTTCATCAAGCGGACGAATCGCATCTAAATCAGGTGTAATATGGTAATAAGCTTGCGCTTCAGGGAAATGATCGAAGGCATACTTGTGCATTTCACGGAATAGAACCGTATTATGTTTAGATAGAACACGAACAGCTTCTAACCAGTTTGTACCAGCTGTTTTCAAGTGGAATAACCCATCTGTATGTTTAGCAACAATTGGGAATGCAGAGAATTTATCACTGCCTGAATGTACACTTAATTTATAGTCAAAGTATTTGGCAATGTTTGCATGTTTTGCTAAGTCCACTTCAAAAGCTTCTAGATCGCCCATGTAATCAACACCCTTTTGGAATTCACCAATAAAGCGCGGCGCTAAACTGTTCACTGTTACACCTTCATTAATTAATTCTTGGGCAACAAAGAAATGCGATTCTGGTTTCGTAACCGTTGCTGTTTCGTCAATTGACACTTCGAAGTCAATGGCACGGTCAGCTTTTTGGATAAAGTCTTTGTAAATATGAACCATATAAGTTAGGGCATCTGCATAAAGTAAGACGTTATAAATCAATTCTGCTTTATCAAAAGTAATTGACATGCCGGCTGCTTCAAAGGTACGGTCTAAGTAAGCCGCTTCATAATGGTTACGAAGTGATTCATCTAATTTGTTGTATTCTGCTTCTTGTTCCTCAACAGACATCTCAGGTACTTCGTTGCGAATATAGTCAGAACAGTCTAGTGTCAACATCGACATACCTGCATCCAACGCTAATTTAATATCGTCTTCTAGTTTCAAGTGGTCACCGTCTGCTCCAAATCCGCCGGTGTAACCTTCTTGAACAGCTGCGTAAGCTGCAGCATCTAACACATCATAAATACTACGCTCCATCAATGTCAATTCGCGAATGCTTTGTTGTGCTAGAATCGGTTTCACTTGATAGTTGCGCATAACAGCAATATGGCCTGGTGACGCTAAACCTAAACGGTCACCCACTCCCATAGTTGTTACTTTATTTCCAAATGCACGTGGGTTAGTCCAATCAAAGTAAGTATTTAACACTAAGCGGTTAGCGTGGTTGGCTGGCGCCAACTTCGCTCCTGATGAAACGATTTCTCCTTCTAAAGCATCAAATAAAGAGCCAGATCCTGTGACATAAAGATACTTTTTAGCATCTTTCTTGACCATTACAAATTGTGTTTCTTCATGTTCTGTTACTGATTTAGGGTAAATTTTATAACCACCCTCTACTAAAAATGCCTCTTCCAATAAGCGATTTGTTTGTCTCTCTTGCATGATGTCGTTCTCCATTCTTTAGTTAAATTAGTTTGTTGTTTTATAGTCAAAGTATTCAAAATCGGCATAGCAGCCTTTGTATTGGTTCATATCATGACAGGCAATTCCCACATAATTCCCAGTAAATCCGCCTGACAAGAAGGACAAGTCTGTTTCTTTATAAAGAACGGCTGCCTCTGTTTGGCTAGCTGTTTGATAGCTAAATACAGCTTCTTCACCTGCTACCTCAACTGAAAGGACAATGCCAGCTGATATATCTTCCGGCAATTCCACAACTGTATCGGTTACCGTTACCTCGCCATTCGCCTTAATCACACGTAAAATATATCGCCCATCTTCATGGGTAATATAGGCATAGAGATAATGTTCCGCATTTAAAAATAAAATCAATCCTGCCATTTGTAAAAAGAGCGTTGGCTCGAAAATCACTTTTGTTGTTGCCTTAAAGTTAAAATCGGTTTGACGAATAGCTAATAAATGATGCTTAAATAAACTGTGTAGCGACTCGCCTCCGTATAGCCTTAAATAATTAGCGCGTTCCGTTAACGAGCACCATTCTTCATTCGGCATCATCCGCAAACTGTTCCAATTTTCTTTTAAGTTTGGACTTGAAAAATCATCGTGGAAGTCATGCTCATAAGCACGAACCTCTCCGTTAAAGCTAATTGGCGCTTCGACCTCAACTGCTGGCACAACACCACCATGTGCTAGTCGCAACCACCCATCTTCATCCCAAACAACTTTTTGGATAAATGTTTCTCGTCCTAAAATGGCACGTTGGTCCTTTAATGGACGCGTTCCTAGATGAGCGATATACCACTCACCATCTGGCGTTTCGACAAGACTCGCATGTCCTGAACATTGAATCGGTGACTCAGGATGTTGACTAGCCGTCATCATTGGATAATGCGGATCTAGCTCGTAAGGTCCGGTTACTGATTTTGATCGAGCAATCGTCACGGCATGACCACTGCCCGTTCCGCCTTCTGCCATAATTAAGTAATAATAGCCATTTATTTTATAAATATGCGGAGCCTCTGTTTTACCTAACTCTGTACAATCAAAAATCTTTAGTGGTTCGCCCACTAGTTGTTGTAATTCTGGGTCATATTCTTGAATAACAATTCCTGACGATTTGTTTGGTGTCGTCATTCGGTAATCCCATAAGGCATTAGACAACCATTTGCGGCCATCGTCATCATGGAATAGCGATGGGTCAAACCCACTACTATTCAAATATATCGGTTCTGACCAAGGCCCGTGAATCGACGGTGCCGAAATCAAATAATTCGGCGTGTCCTTGAAGGGACGGACAGACGTTTTCACATCGGTATACAGTAAATGAAACTGGCCATCCGCATAAGACAGCTGCGGTGCCCAAATGGCGCAACCCGTCGCATCCCCTCTTAAGTCAACTTGGTCGGTTAAAGCATCCGTGCAATAGTCCCAATTTACTAAGTCATGAGATTGATAAATACGAACACCCGGTAACCATTCAAATGATGACACTGCGATGTAGTAAGTATCTTCCACACGAATCATACAGGGATCTGGATTAAAGCCAGGTAAAACAGGATTTTTAATCATCTTTTCCATATGTCACTATCCTTTTTATAAAATCAGTTTCTGAGAAAAACGATTGCTTA
This sequence comes from Jeotgalibaca arthritidis, assembly GCF_011100465.1. Taxonomy (NCBI): domain Bacteria; kingdom Bacillati; phylum Bacillota; class Bacilli; order Lactobacillales; family Carnobacteriaceae; genus Jeotgalibaca; species Jeotgalibaca arthritidis. Next base: position 1,288,684 of record NZ_CP049740.1, on the reverse strand, counting down.
TCATCTTGAGGGCGGTCTTTTGATTGCTTTGCCCAAGTTACACGTTCTACTAATGCTTGCTTACTGTACTCACAGTAGCGGGCAGTCAACTGATTGTTTGGTTTTGACCAGTCATGCCAGCCAGCTGGATGAATATGGGAGTCGTATTGGCAGTCTATAAAGACTGTTTTGGCATAAGTCCGCCAAGGACGACCTAAGTAAACGTGATTGACCCCTTCTTCAGCAGTCAAAAAGCAATCTTGAAAAACAAAGCCATTCGTTTGTTCTTTAGGTGTTGACGCTGCAGTGATATAACCATTGCGGCGTTCGCCTTCCTTTCGACTATGCAGTTCACAGCGATAAAAGTAAGCCTGAGCGCCTCCAAAAATAAAATCAACGGAACCAGCAATCAAACACTCTTCGTAATACTGCCGATAGTGTCGGGGCTTAGCTAAGTCATGACCCATCGTTTTAAAATCGCTTCCATCTTTTTGTTTGCTTGGAAGCTGTCCACTAAATAGCGTATCTTGATAGCCCATAATGCGGCACTGACGAAAGACCGTATCATCACAATCAGCGTAGAGCGCAATGGCTTGTCCAACACGTTCGCCATAGCCTGCCGAGTTGATAATGGTTAGATTCTCAACTAAGTGATGGCTACCAGCTAGATAAAAGGTGGCTGTTTTAAAGGTTCCTAATGGTTCTCCATCTTCATCAAGCTGATTCGCACTCAAGTGATAATCAATCACAACCTGTCCAATTCCCTTTAGATGAAGATGGGATGATTGAATCATCACTTGCTCCTCATAGTAGCCTTCTAAAATATAAATCGTTCGATCTGAATGTGGATGAGGACGTTTTTCAAGAGCATCAACGGCACTTTGAATCGTCTTAAACTGACAAAAATGAGCTTTACCAACTAGAATCATTGGTCAGCGCCCCATTCCGATTGGAAAAACTGTTGCCAGTGCCAGCGCATTTCAGCAGTTTCCTTGTGTCCACAACCAAATAATAAAGATTGGAAATGATTAGGAACTCCTGCTGATGAGTAAGCCTCTGTTAATTTAACTGCTAACTTTTTCACACCGGCCAAAGGACAATTCAGATCATATGCGCCATTTAAGGTCAGGCGCTTGCGCGGAATGATCCGCTCTTGAATATCTGCTGTTTCAAAATATTTCAATAAGCCAGGCACATACGAATAAAAGCCGTGCTTATCAAGATAGCGATTTGCCATTAGCGTATGGGCATCAACTTGACCACCCATATCGACAACCAATTTTATTCGTTGGTCTAATGCAGCCAACCACCACGCTTGCATAGCGCCCATTGACATGCCCATCGTGCCGACACGATTCGAATCAATATCTTCTCGTTGTAGCAAAATATCTAGAAACCGCATATTATCGTAGAGCATCATGCCCCAAACAACTTGACCCTTCCACAGCATTTCCTTCACCATTTCACTTTCCTTACGGCCTGAGCGTTCGCCGAACCCCCACATATCAATGCAAGCGGCAATATAGCCCATATCCGTCAGTGTTTTAGCATAGGATGGCGATTGTAAATAGTGGGACGGCTCAAGCAGTTCTGTTTTTCCCATGTCATACATACCACCATGCGAGTGGTTGACAAGAACTAACGGCACACGACCATTGACGCTAATGGGACGCGCAACATATGCTGGAACCATCTCTTCACCATTCAAATCCAGCGACCATTTTTCTAAATAATAGCCATCTGGGTGCAGTTCGTCAGATATTTTCACAGCTGATAAGCTCGGATGTTGCGGCAAATCACCCAATAACCGCCATAATTGGTCTGCTTCCATAACACATTCCCTCACTTCTACCCTTTAGGCAAAATCAACTTTTTTTTCAACGACTAGTTCTTCTTTTTGTTTCGTATGTTTTGAATGACTATTTTCAACAACGATATCTCGACAATTTTCTAAATAAATCATCGGTCCTTCATGGTTTTCAACGGTCACATGGTTAAATAACACATCTTCCGCGTTACCTACATAAAAACCACGATTATTCATATCATCTAGACCCGTCATCATTGCTACCTGTCCAGGCTCGACACCTTCTGCCAAGGCAACAGAAATGTTATTAAAACTGATATCTGAAATATAATTTTCGGCCAATCCATAAATAAAGCCGGCTGCTCCTTGAACATTTCGAGCGGTAATATTGTTAAAGTGAATCCGTCTAAACGTTGGCGTCTCATCCGTTATTGGATAAGGATTTTTGTCCCAAACGTATTTTTCTTTACCACGAGGGCCACAGAAATAATAGAGATTAAGAATGAAAGGCGAGATAACCTCATCCATAATGACATTATCAACACGAATGTCTTCAACCACGCCACCTCTACCACGACGGCTCTTCAGACGAATTCCTCTATCCGTTTGTTTGAAAATACAATTTGAAATGACCACATTTCGGATGTCTCCGCTCATCTCGCTACCCAAAACAACACCACCATGACCATGAATCATGGTACAGTTTGTAATCGTAATGTTCTCGCAAGCTACTTTTTCACGTGCATCCTCTGTTCCCGCCTTAATCGCGATACAATCATCACCCACATCAATATTACAGTTGGAGATGCGGACATTTGAACACGATTCCGGATCAATACCGTCCGTATTTGGTGAATCGGCTGGATTGATGATAGACACATTATCGACCGTAATGTTATGAGACAAAATCGGATTAATCGTCCATGCTGGCGAGTTACGCAACTCAACATCTTGAATGGTAATCCGATTTGATTGTTCAAAACTAATCAGTTTTGGTCTCGGATAACGTAATTCTTGTCGGCGATTTCGGAATAGATCCCACCACTCAGCGCCATTACCATCAATAATACCGCCACCACAGATTTTTATATTTTCAGCATGTTCCGCATAGATACAAGACTGATACACATCCTGTGTCCACCCTTCCCATCTTGAATGAACAACGGGGTAAGCATCTTGATTTGTCACAAACGACAAAGTTGCGCCTGGACTAACTTCGAGCGAAATATGACTCTCTAAACGAATAGGTCCCGTTTTATAAATACCACTTGGCACATAGATTGTTCCACCGCCTACTTGAACAGCTGCTGCAATGGCCTGCTTGAAACTTTCTGTCGCATCTGTTTGTCCATCACCAACGGCACCATAATCCAAAATATTGAAAATAGTCATGACTATATCTTCTCCTTAAATGTGATTAGCTAGCAGATAAAGTTACTAATTATCCTAGCTTGTTACCCCTTACAGCTTAGTTTTAGGAAGCGGTTACGTCTATAATCTTTTAAGGATAGTTGGCGTGCGATAGGGATGAGCTTGAGATTTATCATTGAAAATGATTATGTCTGTGTAAATGATTACCCACTTATAAAAATTCGTGACATCAGAACACTTATAATTGTGTTATACTAGCTTTATTAAACCGTTATCATTTTTGATAATGGTTTTTTGAATGCTTATAAGGAGGTCTATCTATGAAGGTCTTATTATCCAAATGGAAGAAAACACGTGTCGATTTTGTTAGAAAACACGGTAGCTCATTTACCCAAATTTTCCTTGTTATTGCTATTATTACAACGACATTAGCTGTTTTTTTCATTTCCGCTTTATATATATCAACACGTGATTCTGTTAAAACCAATATAGAAGACAGCAAAATTATTTCAACAAATCAATTAAAAAATACCTTTGAACGAGAAATTCAGACGATTGAAAAATTATACAATGCTTATAGTACAACCAATGAGTTTTACGATATGGTCCAACAACCCATGGGTATTCAAGATTTTCAAAAGTATCGTGCTATCAATTCTCAACTCACTTATTTTTCTACTTTTAGTCTGCCAGGAACGGTCTATTCCGTTATTAGTTTGGATCAACGCTGGCAAGTTCGTGAAGGAACATTAACCCAGCTATCGGAAGAAGAAATTGAAACAGTTAAGGAAGACTTCGTCCAAGGAAGAGAAGAAAACCTATATTGGATAAAAGGTGACGATTATATTCAATCGATTAGTTTACTGCCTGTCTTCTCTACTCAGAAGTTAGCCGTTGGATCTGCAGAAATCCCTAATAAGAGCATTCAAGCTTTATTAGATGTTTCAAATGATTCCAGCCCATTTTTCATTTTAAATCGTAATGACGACCTATTATTCTCTGCGAATATTGAACGTTCTCCAATTGAAGATGAGCTGAGCCAACAGCTAATCGAAGACATCCGAAAATCCTCCGATGAACGTTCATCTGGAATTATCGAAATAGCTTCTTCCTCATCCACTTTGATTTATACCAAGTCAGACTATAACAATTGGCTCTATGTCACCTTTTTAGAAAGTGCTGAAATTGATCAAGCCTTACTCTTTACGAGATATGGTTTAATTTTTCTTGCGCTGATGATAACAGCAGCGAGTTGGTTAGCTGCTTACTTTATTGCTAACAAAATCACGCGTCCGATTGAAACGCTAAAAACACGCTTGAATTTTACATCCTCTGCTGATGAGAGAGTAAACGATTGGGAATTTATCACTGATCAAGTGGACGCTATTGTATTGGAAAAGCAAACATTGGAAAACTTATACGAGCGTGATCAACCTGAATTAGAAAAACAATTTATGCGTAACCTTTACCGCAACCGCGTTGTCGAGAGCGAATTGAAAGAAAAAATGAATTTATACCATTATCCAGAGCTAACAAACAACATTTATACCATCATGCTGATTCAAATTGATGACTACGGTTCTCGCGAATTAACAAATCAAGATGTTTTCCTAGTGGGAATTAACCAAATGATTAGTGAATTAATTCCTGCAGACAGTCGTCTCACACCAGTTGTTTTAAATGATAAACTGCAAGTAACCTTGCTTGCTTTAGATCAAGGGAATCCTGAAGCAAATAAGAAGAAATGTACGGAGTTTGCTAACCTCATTATTGATACCTTAAGAACCTATATGCGCATTTCTGTCAGTGTAGCTTTTTCACCTTTCTATACAGATTTATTAGCTTCTAAAGAGAATTTAGAAAAAGGAAAACAAACTTTAACTTATCATCTCTTATTGGGTAATCAAGCCATCATTTTCTTCGATGAAGTGGAAAGTATGATTGCTGTCCCCCAAGTAACGGGCTATCCAGAAGAACTAGAGACTCAACTCTTCCAAGCCATTCGCTTAGGTGAAGTAGATACAGCTAGTGAATTAGGAACAACCCTATTAAAGGATATTTTCCGTTCAAGTAACAATCCGATTAATATTCAAGTAGCCTTGCTCCGCTTCACATTAAACTTAGTGCAACTGGCACAGTCAGCCAATGCTTCGAGTTTGACTCAAGATAAGGGTGTAGCGTTGTATAGCATGATTTTAGAAGGGAAGCACCCTGCTGAAGTTGAGAACGTGTTATTGTGTGACACGATTTTACCGCTCGCTCGAGAGATATTTGAAAAGACTGCTGAGCAATTCCAAGGTTTATCTGATAATATTATTAAGATTATTGAAGAAGAATATACGGAAGATATTTCATTAGAGGCGATTGGCGATAGGCTTCACTACAATCCAAACTACCTAAGCAATATTTTCAAAAAAGAAACCGGAATTACCTTTAGTGATTATTTAACAGGTTTCCGCTTCGATATTGCTAAGCAGTGGTTGCGCGAAACTGATATTACCGTTAAGGAAATTTCACAACGTCTACAGTATCGAAACCCACAAAACTTCATTCGTTCCTTTAAGAAAAAAGAACATATGACACCGGGTGAATATCGCAAACAACATACACCAGAATAAAATAAAGACCAGTCTGATTTTTTCAGACTGGCCTTTATTTGGTTATACGGTTTCTTTTCTCAACAGTGCCAAAGCTGCTACAACGAAGAAGATAAAGGCTAATGGATAAGCAATCAACTGGCTGCCGAACAAAACAACTAATCCTATTACAAAATAGCAAACGGCTGCCCGCTTAGGATAATGGTTCATTAATAAATTGGCTAACGATACTAAAGCTAAGGTTACAAATGCTGTCACCGCAAACCAAGCTGCTAAGGTTCGGACTGTTTCAAACCCCTCTTCTGATGCCACATTTACCACGCTATCTTGGAAGGCAGGCGCAATCACTTCGACAAATTGATCAAAGGAAATATTCATAATCGTTAAAGCAAATCCTCCCATCAATACTAGCACCAATCCAGCACCTATTATAGCTAACGTTTTTTCTAGTTTGCGATTCATACCTATTCCTCTTTCTAGTTGGCTTTATTCAGTACTTTTTCTGCATACACAGCTGCTTGTAGACAAGCGCCGTATCCTTTGAAGTCATTGGTAATAATTGGTTCACTAATGTAATACACATAGCTTCCATCACGCTTATCGGCTCCGCCTAAACCAGCTACCTCACAAGAACGTGTTAAGTTCACCCAGTCTTCTTTTGTATAAAAAATAAATTCATCTTGCAAGCCTTGGAAGCTATCTTGAATAAATGCCAACCAACTATCATCAAGAAGTCCCATATCGTAGCCTTTTGCTGCGGCATAAACAATCATGCTAGACGCAGATGATTCTAAATAATTACCTCTTTCTTGACCCTTATCTAATACTTGATACCATACTTTAGCTTTTGGGTCTTGAACGGCTTTAAGTGCTTGTAATAACTTACGATATTGATCAATCAGAATGTGGCGTTTTTCATAACTTTCAGCTAATAATTCAATGACATCAACGAGAGCCATCATATACCAACCAATCGAACGGCCCCAGAAGTTCTGAGAAAGACCTGTTTGTGGATCAGCCCATTCTTGCTCTCTCTTTTCATCCCAGGCATGGTAAAGCAAGCCAGTCTTCTCATCCAATGTATGGCGGTAACAAAGTTCAAATTGTTTAACAACATCGTCTAAGCCTTCTCCGTCTTTAAATCGAACGAGGTATTCAGCATAAAATGGTGCCCCCATATACAAACCATCTAGCCACATTTGATAAGGGTAAATTTGTTTATGCCAGAAGCCTCCCTCAGATGTACGCGGCATATGAGCCAACTGGTCAAATAAACGATCTAAAGCAATCTTATATTTCTCTTCCTTTGTTTGTTCATATAAGAAAAATAGAATTTTACCATTATTAATGTGGTCGATGTTCATCGCATCGTAGTTATAGCGTGAAATAGTGCCATCTTCTTCAATAAAGTAGTCCATATTATCGGCTACATAAGCGATATATTCTGGGCGCTCCTCTTCCTTCAAGACTGCTAAGACACCTCGTAAAATAACCCCATAATCATACGACCATTTACCCTTATAGTTATGACTTTCAGCTAAAATAGGATAGCGTTCCAATAGTGTCGTCATTATTTTTGTTGATAGCATCAATATACCCTCCGATTGTAAGTTAATAAAAGAGCTTCCCTTCCAATAATTGGAAAGGAAGCCATATTAGATGTTAGTTATTTAGTTATTTTTAGCGTAGCTAGCTGTAAATTCATCGATAACTGCTTGGCCACCTGTGTTTAGGAATGTTTCAATTGCTGCTTCAAAGTCAGCCATTTCAATATTACCCATCATATATTTGTAGAAGGCATCTTCGATTCCTTCGCTAAGTGTGCTCCACTCTGCTGTATATGTTTCAGAATCCAATGATTGTGCTGGGTTTGTAATAGCGTAATCAGCATTTTCTGCAATTAATTCATTAGCAAGGTTTGTTAACTCTGAGCTAGATTTAAAGGTCATAACAGCTTCTGATGGACGAGAGCTTGAGAATGGTTGAACTTCTTGTTGCCATAATGTATCATCCAAACGTTCATAAACGCCTTCACTGCTAACTTCGTAGTGAACGCCTTCAATACCTTGTGTCATCAATGTAAATGGTTCTTCGTCTATCAAGTCATTGATAAATTGTAGGACAACGCGTAGATCCTCTTCTGTTTCAATATTTGTTTTCGGAATAGCTAACCAGCCACCCATACCACCATTGGTATCAGAAAGAACACGACGGTCTACATCACCATAAGTCATATCATTAATTAATGCCCAATCCATTACTTCTTCTTGTGGTGTTCCTGCTGCTGCTGTTAAATAGTTGTTTCCATCAAACAAACCAGAGAAGACAATTCCGCCCTTTCCGTTAACAATGTAATCTTTTTGATCATTTTTTGCCATAACTGCAAAGTCTGAGTTCATCCAACCATTTGCATAAATATCACGGTACCATTCCATTGCTTCTTTAAATTCATCTTGCATGAATGATGGCATAACTTTGTTATCTTCTGTCACAGTGAAGAAGTTATCTGCTCCAAAGTAACCTGTTAAGTTACGGAAACCAACGGCAAATGCCTCTGCACGTTCTACAAAACCAACCGTATCATCTACACCGTTACCATCTGGATCGTCTTCTGTAAAGGCACGTGCCACTTCACGTAACTCATCAAGTGTATGAGGCACTTCCAATCCCAAGTTGTCTAACCAATCCTTGCGCACCAATGTTCCATAACGTGCAATTGGTTTTTGGAAAGGAACACCGTATACCTTGCCGCCAATTCGCGCCGCATCCAATGTCGCTTCACTAATCGCTGCTAAGTTTTCATAGTCTGCTAAATAAGGCTCAACGTCCCAGAACAGGCCAGATCCTAATGCTTGGCGTACTGTTGTATTTGAAATTTGTGTTAATGACACAACATCCGCTAGTGTATTTGATGCTAGAGCAGCGTTAATACGCTCTTCCTTAGATGCATCTGGTACCCAGTTAAATTCAATGTCTACGCCAGTATAATCTTCCAACAATCCTTCAACATCGCCACTTGGTGGTGTTGGCGTATGCAACATTGCCATCCATGAAATAGTATCTTTTGAGCTTACTGTTTCAGAAGATTCCTTATCTTTAGAGCTGCTTCCGCCAGTAGCTGAATCTGTCTCACTACCACTTCCCCCACAAGCAGCTAGTAATAAACTAGCTGTTAGAATACCTGTATAAAATTTACCATTTTTGATTATGCTCATTTTAACTCTCCTTTGAGTAATTTTTTTTTATTTCTTCATCCTCTTTTGTCACTTTTTCAAAATCTTTTACAATCACAGTTCCAACAAAGCTGATTAAAAAGATGATGAATCCGTTTCCAAAAAGGAATATTAGACTTGGATAGGTAGCGGACAATAGATAGTATACCCCAATTACTATTGACCACAAAATTATGGTGTAATGCAAGTAACCAAATCCCATCATCAGAGATGCTCGGATTTGATCTCTTAGATTATCAAAATCTAAGGCTGCCATTACGTTAAACAAATGGGTGCCGCCTACGATAGTCATTAATAAGACTAGTATATTAGCGACTTGAAGGTACCACTGCGTCACGTTGAAAAGATTAATCGTTACTATTAGCAGGATTACCATCAATAACCAGCTCACTATATTAGACTGCTTGAAATTCTCTCGATAATAGTCCCAAATTGTTTGAAAAACAGCTGGTTCTTCTTTGAAATGCAACCACCTAAATACATATTTTGTTACTGCATAAGTCGCTGGTCCCACTCCAAAAAGTCCTAACCCTAATAAGGAGAACAACAGCCATAACATATTCAGATAGATTATTTTCCAAAACCCAATCAAATAATGGTTAAGTTTATCGATTTTGTTTAATGTTTGCACTGTTCTTCTCCCCTCTTAGGACTATGAATTAGTAAACGCCGTCTTCGCCTAATTTCTTTGCTAACTTATTAGCGCCAACAACTAATACCAGACCAACTAATCCTTTAAACAAACCTACTGCTGTTGAGTAACTTAACTGACCATTTTGAATACCTGCTGTATAGACAAAGGTATCAAATATTTGAGCGACTTCCTTATTCATCGAGTTCATTAAGAGGAACATATGCTCAAAACCTAATTCCAAAACATCACCAATTTTTAAAATTAACAAGGTAATGATGGTTGGACGAATGGCTGGCAAGGTAATATGCCAAATTTTTCTAAAACGATTAGCACCATCCATATCTGCTGCTTCATAAAGTTGTTCATCCACATTAGTTATGGCTGCTAAGTAAACGATTGTTCCCCAACCTGCACCTTTCCAAATTTGTTGGAAGGTATACATCGGTCTCAGCCAAGCTGCTTCTGTCAGGAAGGAAACGCGTTGTCCACCGTTTGCGACAATAATATTGTTAATCACACCGCCCTCTGTTGTTAATAAGACATAGAAAATCGAAACAACGATTACCCATGACATAAAGTGAGGCAGATAGATAATGGTCTGAATACCCTTTTTCATCTTGTCACTTCTCAATTCATTTAATAAGAGAGAAAGTAGAATCGGAAACGGGAAAGAGAAGACGATATTAAGAGCAAATATGGCTAGTGTATTTCTCATCAGCATCATGAAGGTATCTTCAGTGAATAGTCGAATAAAGTGTTTCAAGCCAACAAATGGACTTCCTGAAATCCCAGCCCAAGGTTGATAATCTTGAAAGGCAATAACCAACCCACCCATAGGCAAGTATTTAAAAATAATAAAATACAATACGCCGGGTAATAACATTAAGTAGAGATATTTATTTGATTTAATTTGCGCCCACATTTTCTTGCGCTTACGTGCATTTAGTTCTTTTTTTGTCCGTTGAAATGGTGTCGCTGTTACTGTTGCTTTTTCCAAAACGGATGCCTCCTAACGATCATTTAATAGAAATATAATTGAATAGTATGTTGTGAATCGTTTGTTTCATTTCGGCTACATTTATCCTACACAATTATAGCCATTACAGAAATAATCATTTCATGATTAGTGTAAGCGCTACCTTTTTTTAGTTGGTACTACGCCATTTTGAAGGCTTTATTTGAGTAAGCGGTATCATATTCTCATTTATAAGGTTGGATTTTCCAGATGATTATCTTATTTTAGTCGCCACTCTTCAACCTCATTTACTTGTTTTATGGGCCTTGTGGTTTGTTGATTATTTACGTCATCTCATCATCGTGATAAAGTTTAACTGTAAACGTTTTGTATTTTTATTTCGGCAAAAATAATAATCCAAGTAACGTCTCGATGACACTAGACTATCAATCTTATACGGAGGTATAAACATGAGCAAGAATAAAACTAAAGTTAGCTTAAAAGATGCTAATAAATGGAGATATGCCTCAAAAGGAGAAAAGGCCTTTGATATCGTCAACATTATATTTTTGACTATTTTCTCTTTACTGTGCTTAGTTCCATTTATTAATATCTTAGCAACATCATTTGCAACACCTGCTGAAATTACGACTCGTACCTTTATTCTTTTCCCAAGAACATTTTCACTTGATGCTTATCGTTACATCTTATCGACACCCACTATCTTTAAAAGTATCGGCGTTTCTCTTTTTGTAACCATTGTCGGAACATTTATTAGTATGGTTCTCACATCATTTATGGCCTATGCTCTATCACGTCGCTATTTACATGGTAGAAGTTTTGTTAACTTCTTGGTTGTCTTTACTATGTTATTTAGTGGTGGTATGATTCCTACTTTCTTAGTTGTTAACAACTTAGGACTGATTGATTCCATTTGGTCATTAATTTTACCAGGTGCAGTTAGTGCTTATAATATGATTATCATGCGTAACTTCTTCCAAGGGATTCCGGATAGTTTAGAAGAATCTGCCAAAATGGATGGTTGTACAGACTTAGGGGTCTTCTTTAGAATTATTTTACCCCTATCCTTACCATCAATTGCCACAATCTCTCTATTCTATGCGGTAAACTACTGGAACACTTACCAATCTGCTATTCTCTATATTAATGACTCTTCTAAATGGCCTGTTCAAGTGCTACTTCGCCAAATCGTTTTAGTTTCAAGTGGCCTGAACGCTGACGCATCAGTGGTTGATGTTGTTCCACCTGCTCAATCAGTTAAGATGGCTGTTATCATTATTGCAACTTTACCGATGTTAATTGCTTATCCTTTTGTTCAAAAGTACTTTGTAAAAGGTGCTATGGTTGGATCGGTTAAAGGTTAATCTGTTTACCCCATGAAAAAGTCACCTGCTCCCCAGCAGGTGACTTTTTTATAGTTTGTTGTAGATGCCCTGAATAAGAGCAATACTATCGGTTAAATGAGGTTCCGTTGTTGCTTCTAGTGAAGTAAAAATATGTGGCTTTTGATACTTAGCGTAACGTAAAATAGCCTCGTAATTCATCCACCCATGGCCAACTGGCACGATTTTAATTTTTCCATCTTCAACGATGAAATCTTTAATATGAAGGGCAATAATATACTTATCTAATAGGCTAAGTGCCTCATTAATAACGTCTTCTTGGCGCTCGTAATTATCGACAGCCATTAAATTAGCACAATCTAAAATCACTTTAATATTAGGCGAATTTACTTCATCCACCAGTCGTCTTAATAAGGCAGCTGTATGAATCGGATGGTTGATTCCTGCCTCAATCGCTACCGTTACGCCAAATTGTTCAGCTTCTTTAACAATCTCTCTAACTGATTCTAAGGCAATCTGATAGGCTTCTTCTGTAAAGTTATCAGTTGTATAACCATTTCCAACTGAACCCGTTTCGGTTGCCACCATAGCGGCACCAAATTCATGAGCCAAATAGATATGACTCTTAAAATCAGCAATCGCTTGTTTTCGAACAGCCAAATCTAACGATGATAAATTCACATAACTTCCCAGTATTGATAATTTAATTCCCTTTTTAGCAAAATGCTGATGAATATAGTTAGCTGTTCCAGGCGTCATCTGTTGAACCGATGGCACACTATGGGGAAAGGATTTTTTAATTGCGAAGTGGGCATGATTAAAGCCATAATCAATCATCTTATCCGTTAATTCTTCGATGGGAAGTTGGCCTAAATCGTGGGCACGAATACCCAGTTGTAAGTCTACTGCTGTCATTGTTCTAACATTCCTCCTTATAAAATTAAATTTAGTTCTTCCGCGATAAGTTCAGCAATCTTTTTGGCACCGTTTACATTCAGATGCGTATTATCACTGATTCCGTCTGGATAGTTGGGGTGAGCGCCAGCTTCTAAATGAAGGTAGAGTGATTTTGACTCGTCCTCACCAAGTTGGCTAATATAGGCTTGTGTTTTTTTAAAGATATCCGCATGAGCTAACTCGAGTTCGCTAGCCAATCCCATTGCTGACCTTGGATACTCGCCCAATATATCAGCATTAACCTGACCGTCTATAAAATCCCGACGTGTAATAGATGATAGAATAATCGGCGTCGCACCTTTTTGACGTGCACGGTCAACATAATGGCGAATATGGTCTTGATAACTACCGTAAGGATCTGCATATCGGCTCGGATCCTCTTTCTTCTGATCATTGTGGCCAAATTGGATAATCAGGTAATCCCCAGCCTTCAACTGATTTTCAACTGCATCAAATAAGCCTTCTGCTAAAAACGACAGCGTGGAACGACCATTCATAGCATGGTTATGGATTTCATAAGAACCCTCTAAATAATCGGCAATATACTCGCCCCATCCTGTTTCAGGTCGTTTATCGGCTGTCTTTTCTGCAGCAGTTGAATCGCCAATAATATAAATGGCCTGTTGGTTTTCTTGTATCATGAATTCATAATCCCTCCTTTCCTAAACCTTAGCTAAAAAGAGGGATAATGTAAATAATCATCTTCTGTTATTGTGGGCGATCTTTGCGATAAACATCGTCCAACGTTGCATAATAAGGTCCGGCCAAACGCGCTACAGGTTGTAAGGCTTCAACGCTAATGTATTCTTTTTCGACATCAAAGACTGCCTCATCAAAATGAAAATCGGTGACTTCTAAGAAGAAAAAGTCGGTCACAATCTTACCAGCACGGTCTTTGACCGGATGATAATCATAAACGGTTACTTCCATTCTAATTTTAGCTTCTTTAATACCAGGTGTTTTGACACGAGTACTAGGAATTAAATGGAGGTTGGTGCGATCCAGTTCACTTTCGTCTGCCTTTAAGTTAGCAGCTGTTTCGTTCATTTCGTCAACAATATCGGCACTCACAATATGAACAACACCATTTTTATACTTAAGCAAGTTGCGAGCAGAATCCTTAGTTTCGCCATTTTTTCTTAAAATAGCCATTGAAATGAGTGGCATTTCATTGGATACACCACTTGTAAAACTAAATGGCGCAGCATTAACGACTTCACTCTCTTCATCTAATGTCGTAATCCATCCGATGGCACGCGGAATAATGCTTCCGGAAATCATTTTATACATTCGACTATTATCTAACTCTTCTATTGAATAATGGTGCATGTCACCAGCTCCTGTCTGTTTGAATAATTCTATTATAACAAAATAAAGTGCGGTATAATGGGATTAACACTTATTTAGAAAGAGGGAGCTTAATTGGATTTTATCGCACTTGACTTCGAAACCTCCAATAACCGCGGAGACAGTATTTGCTCCATCGGGATGAGTCGCTTTTCGAATGGAAAAGAAGTTGACCGTTACTACCAGTTAATCAATCCCTTGCAGCCGTTTTATTCATCTAATATTGCTGTTCACGGTATTTATCCAGAAGATGTCCACCATGCACCTCGTTTTGATCAAATTTATGATGAGATTCGTGGCTTTATCGGTGACAACCCGCTAGTGGCTCACTATGCCCCGTTTGATGTGAACTGCTTGCAAAAAACAATCGAACGGTATCATTTACCTAAATTAGAAAATGACTATTTTTGTAGTTGTGCCATGGCCAAGCGCTTGCTCGATTTATCAAGTAACAGCCTAGTAAGTGTACTAGCTTATTACGATTTAACCATTGATCACCACCACCATGCTGGTGATGATGCAAAAGCATGCGGCTTAGTTGCCAATCGCCTCTTGCGTCCTTATGATGGTGACATTGAACGTTTTTTAACTGAACATAACTACCAGATGGGAAAACTATTTTCTCACCGTTTCGGGCCTGTTAAAGCAACTAGTCGCCGTCAACCTGCGCCGAAACGCTCACTGATTCAACCAACTAGCCAGTCTTTTGACCCTAGTCATCCTTTTTATAAAAAACATGTGTGCTTTACCGGACGTCTAAAAGGCATTAAGCGTGACGACGCCGCTCAAATTGTTGCCAATGCTGGCGGCTATTTTGACAGCCAACTCAGCTACGAAACCACCTATGTGGTAGTTGCTATGAGTGATTGGCAAAAAATCGGCACCGCATTAGAAAGTCGCAAAATTCAAATGGTGCGCGAATTACAAGGCCAAGGCCGAAATATCCATCTCCTATCTGAAGATGACTTTCGCTTGCTAATCAAATAGGAGTTGAGACGTTTGAACGTCCCAACTCCTATTTTGATTTTCATCAGACGTCATCTACTTCCCTCACGTAGTAGGCATACTCGCTTTGCCTTTCAACACTACCAAAGACATAGCTTCCCGACACTTTTCCCTCATGAATATAGGACGAGGTCGCTTGAATACGGCGTTTATTGTATTCAGTCATCAAGGCGTAAACCATCGCTGATCCTAATCCTTCATGCCCTTCTTTAACAGCCATATTCATCACAATGTAACGACGACTAAAACATTTGATTGCAACTAAGGATAGCAATGTTTTCACCGTCAGTTGCTGGCGGTTAAACAGATTGCCATAATCAGGAACTGAAATGATAAACCCCACCATTTCGCCGGCAGAGGTATAAGCCAATTTGACGTACCTTTTCCTTAAAATCAGTTTTAAGTTTGAAAATAAGGAAATGAACTCATCAGGGCTAACTTGTTTGAATACGGGAAAGCTTTTGAAGCGGTCTTGGATTAATTCGGCAACAGCCGCAAAGTCTTGATCCAACGTTGCTCGACTTGGACTCTTAATCATGTAGCCTTTTTCTTGAAATTGGCGATAACGTTTCGCATACTTATGCCGCGACATCTGCTCATCGACTGGCGCATAGTGGTTGGAAAAATAGCGGTCAGTCCGTTTAAAGCTATTCGCTTCCCAAAGCTGTTGGTAATAGTCCGGTTGGTAACTTTCTGAAAAGTAAGGTTGGTCGTTGAAATGATTGGTTTTCAAACGATAGCCCAACCAAAAACTAGCATTCATCGGCCCTTCTAACTGCTTCTTCTGATGCAAGCGACTCTGACGGACTGCCTCTTCAAAGAGTAAACGAGCAGCTTCTGGATTGTTTTCACTTTCAAAATAACCCAAGTAAGCTGCATCATCGTCCGGATAAATGGACAAGACAGCACGGGCTAGAATGTGGTCATCCTCGACAACCCAAATGGGAATCATTTGAAAGTAGTGACTTAAAGGATGGCTCGTCGTCAGTAACGCCCTTAACTCTGTTTGATTTTCAGTCTGATAGGCGGGTTCATATAAATGAGTTGAAAAAGAAACGAATGCCTCTAGCGTTTTATCCGTTAGAATGGGACAGTTAGCTTTCATTCTGCTCACCCTTTCGCTTCAAAATCGTTACTCGCCCCGTATTAGCATCTAATTCCACCTGATCTCCGGTCTTTAATCGTTGGGTAATTTGTTTAATACCAACAACAGCTGGTATATTTAACTCTCTTGAAATAATGGCTGTATGGGAGAGGAGCGACCCTTTTTCAGCGATAATCCCTTTAGCCTGTGTCAGTAAAAAGACCCAGCCCGGATCCGTCATAGTCGTTACTAGAATTTTCCCAATCACACTTTCCGTTACCTCATTGGGGTTGGCAATCACTAACACGTCTCCACTGACTTTCCCACTAGACGTTGCGATGCCTTGGAAATGATTAGTCTGCTCATCATCTATCAATGATTGGACCGTTTGAACAGCTTTATTAACAACTTGATCTTGAAACACCAAATAACCGTATGGTGGCAATTGGTCGTAGCCGTTATATCGGTTACGTCGTTCTTCAACGACTACTTTGGCAGATGTTTCTGCTGACAAGGTCATGACTTCGTCCATCGTTAGCCAAAAAATATCTCGAGAATGGTCTAACCAACCTGCTTCCTCTGCAAGTTTCCCCATTCGTAACATCATCGTCCGCACCATACCGTAAATACGGCTGCGGTTTAGACGTGATATTTCACGATTTTCAATTCCTAGGCGAGCATGTTTACTCAAATAACGAACCAATCCTTTTTTCCAAAAAGAAGCAGAAAAAGTTAAGGATTGATCAGCTTGTTTCGTTTGCCCATGATTAGTTGGGTGCTGGCAAAAGGAAATCAGTTGCTGGATTGCCTTCATCGGATTAGCGCGAAACGTTTCCGTTTCTAGTTTCAATTCTTCTAGCGAGCGGTCGCCATAGCGATTAATATAGTAGGTAAAGTGTTGTGCAAATCCTGTTTGGTCTTTTTCTAAATAAGCTTCTAGCTCATCTACCGAAGTAAGTGCTAGTAAGTCATCCAAAATTTGGTGACGCAGAACATAGTTAGCCAAGTCTTCCATGGCCCTAACAGGTTCCATACTACTAATGGCCGGTATGCCAGAAAACCACTGATTCCACTGTTCTTCCGATTCCGCACCGCCCCATTTAGATAAGCTCTTTTTCAAGAGACCGGTATAAACAAAGGCATATAAATCATTGACGAGGGTAATATCCCACTTCATTAAGATACGCTCGGCTAAGCCGTTATAAAGAGACTTCACCTCATCCATCCCCATTTGATCTGAGTAGTGGGCATTGAAATAATCTTCCACTTGATCAAAGGATTGATTTAAGGCTGCCATCTGACCTGGTGTCGTGAAAAACTCTTTCAGTATGCGGGCAGAAATGCGTAAACTATCAAAGAGGCTCGTTTTTTTCTTGAGATTGGGAGCTAAAATCACTTCTTTTTGCGAAAAACCCATCATTTCCTGCCAAATAGGTAAGACCTGTTGCGGAAAGGGTAGAAATTGAAGCAAGCTATAGAGATGATTCATGTTGTAGTACATGCGACCATTAGTGCTAACCACTAAGGTTGAAAAAGCATCATCATAATCCTCTAGTAGACTGTCTGATTTAGAAAAGCGCCAAGCGACACCTCTAAAAACTTGCTGGTAGGCATACTGAATAAAACTTTCTGTTAATGGCGAACTAATACCCGGATAACTTTCAACCAAATTACTGTTATTTAAAATAAGCGGCGTTCCCGCTTGGTCTTTTGGTTTTAGTGTCGTAATCGGACGCGATTGAAGATAATAAACCTGACCACCTGAAATGGCAAACTCACAATCCAAATAGCTCTTACTCGTTGTTTGCAACTGCTTTGCCTGTTGAAGCAAACTTGCTAATTCCGCAGCCTCAAGTAACGGTGAGTCCTCGTCTTGTTCATAATAAGATAGACCTTCATCTGCCTTAATATAGTAAGTCGTAACTGGCACAATGCCATCGACGATACCATCTCCCAAACCATTACCAACTACTAAAACTTGTTCATTTAATAAACCATTTGGGTTAGCAGTAAATAAAACACCCGCTTTTTCAGATGCAACCATACCTTGAATAATAACTGCCATTTTCAAATCTGATTGGTCTAACTGGTTATGATCAGCATAATCTTCCACATGTTTTGAACGAGCTGATGCTAAACACTTAGCAATATTTTCAGCCAATTGATCGCGGCTCACATTCAAATACGTATCGAATAAACCGGCAAAAGACAGGTCATGACTATCTTCTTTAACAGCAGAAGAGCGCACTGAAAACACGTCATAATCCGAACAGCAGTCATCTAATAAACGATATAGTTGGTCATTTTCTTTTTCTGTTAAGGCAGGCTCTAATCGTTCGCTGATTGTTTCGCCACCCGCAACGGATAGGACAATAAAATCGGGAACATTGAGCCCTATTTTTTTCATTTCAGCCAATGCTGTTGCTTTACCCCCTGCATTTTGGAGGGTTAGCTGACTATCCTTCAACCACATGCGACTATCTCCTAACATCTAAAAGTATCGTAAACAAATTAAGACTAAGAAAATCAACAAATGAGCAATTAAATAGGCTGGCACTAATGCCTTCAAATGCTTGCCTTGAGGCGCTTGGTAGTAGCGATAAATGAAATAAACCAATACCCCGTAAGCTAGAATTAGTAAGAAGGACCCCATTTGTTGGTAAACTAAGACCATGGCAAAGAAAACACCGACAGCGGCAACTGCCAAAACAACCCGCAACGAGCCTTCAAAGCCCCAAACTTGCGAATAAGTCACATACTGATTTTCATCTTCCGGTGCTTTAATTTTTCGAGAAATTTCCCAAAGTAAGGCAGGAATATAGAGCGCTAAAGCCACACATATGTTTTGCCAAGTCCAAATAGGCAACTGGTAGCGAAAGCAAACGTAATGAATCACGTAAAAACTTAAAATCAGCTGAACTGGATTATGGCTAATAAGCGCTAATACCAAACTTGGTTCAATTTTATCCCGTTGGAAAAACCAAACTGTCATCAAAAAGCCGTAAAAAACAACTAAGGCAAAAGGTAAAACAGATTGCGGCAACAAGAGATTCACTGCTACCATCGTTATAAACAAAATAATTCCTAACGCCCACAAATCTTTTTTAAAGACACGCCCAGATGGTAAAGCACGCTCTGGATAATTAATCTTATCATTTTCAAAATCTTTAAATTCATCTGCAATCCGTAATAAAAATAAAAAAGCAAAGACGGTGTAAACAACACCCACATCTGCCCAATTAAACTGATAAGCTGGCTGATTTTGAGCGAAGGTTATCACCGCAAAATACTGAACAGCTACCATTAATAAACTAATAAGCAATCTCGGTATAATCGGGTACATTTCATTGATATACCCATTAAGTCTTTTAAACATATGCTTCGCCAACCTTTTCTCCTAATTTAACTTTTACTTCTACGCCTGCACGACTTTGTCGTAAAATATCACCAGCTACCTTTAGCTTATCTTTTTGATAGCAGACAATAATCGTTGAGGCGCCGTATTCAAAGTAACCTTTTTCTTGCCCTCTTTCAAAACGGCTATGCCCATGGTTCTGAATTTTCCCTACTAACATTGCCCCCACTTCCATATACAGCAGCTGACCAAAGTGCTGGGTCGCCAGCAACTGCCAGTGGCGAGTATTTTCACTAAAAACAGATACAAATTCATGGGCAATCGGTCGGACGGTGTGCAACTTCCCTTTTATACGGCCTTCTGTTAAGCAACGACCCCCGTCAGGATAAATATAACGGTGATAATCATCCATACTTAATCGGTAAACGAAACAATAACCGCCCTTAAAGGTTTCCGCTAGCGTCTCGTCTTGAATGATATCCAGTAAACTATATTGGCTATTCTTAATAGTAAACTGCGTTTGATGATTCAAAGGGAAAACTTGCAACTTACCATCGCAAACGGCTACCACTGATTGTGGATTAGAATCAATCGGCCGAGCAGTTGGTTTTAATTTACGTGTAAAGAAATCATTGAAGGAATGAAAGCTATCCTTTTCTGCTTCTGATAAGTCGATGTCATAGTTTTCAACAAAATCCGCAATCTTCTTAGCTGAAGACGGTTTGCTATTTTGCTTGGCCTTCCAATTTGAAAAGCTTGGGCCGACCAATAATTTTAAGAGCAGTCGACCGAAACTAGTTTGGTAGAGCCATTCGATGGCTTTGCCGCCAACTTCTTTTTCTTTTTCAATAGTGTCCTTTTGGCGATTGTAGTAGTCTGCCATCTGATCACCTACTGATGAGAACGGCTAGGATGATGACCGCTAGTAAGACAAAGACGGCATACATCATGCCTGCTGGTTTGGGGATGGGGCGTTTCCAAACAAAGAGGCCACCCATGATAATATAAGTGGTTTGTAAAATGGCTTGGAAAACAGTCGTTTGGACTGCCCCGAATAGTTCAAATAGTGTATATAAAATCGGCACAACCAGTAGTATATAAGTAACGGGAACGCCAATGAAAAAGCGGTACTGACCGTCTGCTTCTAGCTGGTCTTCCTTGGTGACATGGAAATAGCTAAGACGGCTCACTGCCATAATCGCGTAGAAGCAACTAATCCCAACTGATAATGGTGAAAAGTTAGTTACGATAATTAAAAAGACAATCGGTAATGCCACAAAGGAAATCATGTCGACTAATGAATCGACGAGTTCTCCCATTTGCTTTTCAGCAGTGTTGCGCTCAAAACGTGACGCAAATTTCCCATCAAATAAATCACATAAAACGGCCCCTACCATAAACATAACTGCTCGTGTTAAGGGATCGGTTATCGTTGTATACATACTTAAAATAGCAAAACATAAACCAACTAAACTAAGGAGGTTGGCACGGTGAAATGCTGGAATAATCATTAATTTACGCATAAAATCATCCTTTCTATTAAATTGATTTTTTCCAACCCATCTTGACTAATACGGTATTAATAATGAGGTGGGTCGCCGCCCCCAAAATGACATAAGCCAGATACAACCAAATGGAAATCGGTTGAAAGTAGGCTAAGACGAGTGCGCAACCAAACAAGGAGTCCATTTGATCCAGCCACATATATTTTAATGGATGGGCCACTTCTGATGCTTGACCTGCTGGGATATCCTGCCGTCTTTTCCAAAAACTGTTTGGTAATTCAAAGACAATATAAGCGACTCCTAGCCAAAAACCGACGAAACCATTAAAGACGATGGTGTTGTCATTGTTTAGGTAAAACTGATTATGGTTTTGCAGATAAGGAAAGCTACGGCATAAAAAGCCCCAAATAATCATAGCAATGATACTGCACACAACCATTCCTAGTGCCCCGCGCCATGTTTTATTCTCACCAAAAATAGGCCTGCCGTCTCGCCAAGTTTTTCCGCCATCAATCCTTGCTGTCCAACCTAATAACCAGTTGGATTTCAGCAGCTTCATATTAGCAACACCTGCCAAAATGACAGGCATCAAGGTAATATACATCGTTAAAATAATGTTCAACTCACTAAAAACTCCTTTAAACTAGCCCTCTATTTTTCTGCATTATAGCATAAGGCCACTGAAAAACCTCTTCATATGGGTGGTGATGGATTTTGAGTGAATAGAAACTCAGTTTGGCGGTTCTATTCACTATGGGAACAAAAAGAACCAGAACGCTTCCGCGTTCTGGTTCTTCAATTTATTTAAATCGTTTTTTGAGGGAACATTGTCTTGGTCAAAGTCACGTACCCCTAGCAAAATCGTGTTAGGGTAGTCTTTGGCAACAGTGATAAGTGCCATCACATCTTCAGCAGCATGCTGCCCGTCTGCGTCGGCAGTCACAATGGTTTTTACTGCTAACTGCTGTTCTTTTATATAAGAAAAAGCGGTTTTTAATGCGCGACCTTTGCCACGGTTCACCTCATGTACAAGTAGTTGGCACGCTGGTATCACAACAACACTTTGGCTGAACATTGCCTCACCTTTTCCCTTTTTAATACTCTCAGTATAGCATTTTCTTCAAAAGATTAGGCAAATAAAACGAAGTAACCAATCACTAAAGCTCCTAAAATAATTCGGTACCAACCAAAGGCTTTAAAGTCGTTATTTTGGATGTAACGCATTAGGAATTTAATGGCAACGATCGAAACGACAAAGGCAACTAGCATGCCCACTAATAAAATCGTCAGTTCTTGGCTAGTAAAATCAAAACCGAACTTAACTAGTTTTAGTGCGCTTGCGCCAAACATAACGGGAATCGACAGGAAGAAGGAATATTCTGCTGCAATAAAACGAGATGTTCCTAAAATAATAGCCCCTAAAATCGTTGCGCCAGAACGTGATGTTCCTGGAATAAGAGACAAGCATTGGAAAAAACCAATCATTAGTGCTGTTTTATAAGATAAATCACTGAAGCTGTGGATACTACCGCTTTTACCTTCGTTACGATTTTCAACAAGAATAAATAAAACACCGTAAACGATCAGCATAATCGCAACAACCCAGTAATTGTAAAAGTGCTCATTCAACCAATCATCTAGCAGCAAACCTAAAACGGCAGCTGGAATGACCCCAACAATGACCTTATACCAAATTGCCATGGTGTCTTTTTTCTCTTCTTTAGTCTTTTTAAAAGAGAAGGGATTTAATTTATTAAAGTAAAGCACCACCACTGCTAAAATAGCACCCAATTGAATGACCACGAAAAACATTTCTTTAAATGCGGCTGTCATATCTAATTGAATAAATTCTTCAACTAAAATCATATGTCCTGTACTCGAAATCGGTAACCACTCTGTAATACCTTCAACAATACCGAGAATGATTGCCTTCAATATTTCTATCATGTTTATTATTTCCTCCTTAAACTCAATAGGTCTATTCTACTAAACCCGCTCCTTTTATGAAACACTAAGAATTAAATTTATGCAATTTTTTAAGACTTGCTAGGAAAATGTCGACTAGCACTGAAAAAATGGTCACTCGACAATTTCAGCCATAACAAGTAAAGTAATAACTCCTCCTAAAACGGCCCCATAATACCCTATCCAAGCGCCTACATCAGATCAATCTACGA
Source organism: Jeotgalibaca arthritidis (assembly GCF_011100465.1). Lineage (NCBI taxonomy): Bacteria > Bacillati > Bacillota > Bacilli > Lactobacillales > Carnobacteriaceae > Jeotgalibaca > Jeotgalibaca arthritidis. The sequence goes on along the minus strand of NZ_CP049740.1, from coordinate 1,265,314 downwards.
TACCAATGCGAGAAGGTGTGATGAGAATAAGGTAGAGCGCTAAGTGTCTAAATTATTTAAAAAGTTAATCTCACTATTCTTTTTAAAAATTATTGATTCTCGTGTTTGCTGAGCTCCCTTTCTATCCTCAGATGAAGAGGTAATAGCAAAATGCTCAATGAATCCGTTATTAAATACAATGTCTGGAAATTTAGTACTGTGTGTGTTCAAATGGGCACTCTCTAGCCAGCTTTTCAGTTGAACAAATTGCTGATCAGATAATCCAAACTTCTTTGCTCTATGCTATCTTGATTTGATATATTTTCACTCATAAGACATATCTCCTCTCTTTCACTTATATCGAGTAAGCGTACTTTTACTGATCCCTGTCATCTTCTCGACTTCCATATAGGAGTGGGTCTCTAGGAACTTCATAACCAATTCGATCTGCTTTGGGGAGAACTTTTTAGGGCGCCCTTCCTTGAAACCTGGCTTTTGTTTGGCAATTTCCTTTCCTTCTTGTGTTCGTTCCACAATCAGGTCCCGTTCACAATCCGCAAAGGCACTGAATATGGTAAAGACTAATCTTCCCGTTGAAGTATTCTCAATCACACCTAGATTCAAGACATTGATCCGAACACCCTTTTCAAAAAGGTACTTGATCGTATTCAATTCGTCTTGAGTACTGCGTGCGAATCGGTTTAACTTTGTGACCACCAATGTATCACCCGTTTGAATCGTCTGCAATAGTTTTTGGAATTCCGGTCGATCACTTTTTGTCCCCGTTATTTTTGGATTTATTATGCATTTCTTTTAGGAGTTATCTATCTGCACTATTCACCGGATTCCGGAAATTGTAGCTACTATACTAAAGAAGACCTTGAGTATTTTACTCAGGGCCTTCTTGCTTCAGATATTCATTTCATAGACACGCACTTCATGAAGACGGTAGCAGATTTTTTCCAATTCTTCTTTTCGCTCGATTGGCGCTTCGAAGTTGAAGTTTCGGATCCCGTATACTTCTCCTATATTTTCAAAACTGATAAAACTCTGTAATATCGAATTATTTGCATTCCCTTTCAAATAAGCATTCAGATAGGCTTCCCTGAACAGGAACCCTTGCTTAAGGTACCACTGCGTTGCAGCCATGTCATCCTGGGTCCAAACCTCTACCCGTTCGACCCCATTCTCTCTCAGCTTTTCTTGGGCTGCCCGCCAGAGCGCGGTTGCTAAACCCTGCCCCCTATATTCAGGTAAGACTCCTAAATGCCAAATCACTCCGCCTTTTGAACCCTCAAAGTAGCAGGCATCTCCCGGTTTCTCCTCATACTCACAATCCAGGAAGCCGACGACTTGCCCATTCTCTATTGCTACCATTTGAATAACAGGGTTCTCGTATTCTTCCCGAAAGTTTTGAACATCATCAAAATAGGAGCTGTCCAAAAAGGATACTACTCGGCAGCGAATCCATGATGTTTTGTCTTGGTCTTCGTATTCTCGAATCTTCATAAAAATCCTCCTTTGTAGTAACGGAGGTTAGTTTTCAGTGTTACCTCCTACCACTGTGTTATAAGTAATTCTCTTTTTCGTCCACATGGCAATCACTCCTTCACGATACTAAGTAGAATGGTCACTCCATTTAAGGCCGCTACAGATATTAAATGGAATATCCTGTTCTCTGTTTATCTGTTCAGTATAATATAAAGGGAAACTCTTTACCATTCCTTATTTCCAAAAGGACTGAGGATCCCTCTGTATCAAAAACAATCGATTATGAGACAAAATCATATCGCCTCTTTTATTAAATAAAAGAGGCGATATTCTGTATCATAACTTGTTACATTAACTACGTATCTATAACACCCTTTTATGATACAATGAAACCAGAATTAAAGTACGAAAGGAAGAAAAGCATGAGTGGATACATTTATGGTTATGCCCGGGTGAGTACGCGTTCACAAGAACTACATCGTCAATTAGACTTACTCAATGAACAAAATTGTAATGAAATCCTAACTGAGAAAATGACGGGAACCAAAGCGGATCGTCCCCAACTAAATCGTTTAAAAGATAAAATTCGTCCGGGAGATACGGTAATTGTGGAAAGTTTCTCTCGATTGGGTCGTAGTACAAAGGATTTGATTGATCTTGTTACCTATTTTGAAGAACACCATGTTAAGCTGGTGAGCTTGAAAGAAAACTTCGATACCAGCACGCCTCACGGACGCTTAATGATGACTGTCTTCCAAGCATTTAGTCAGTTCGAACGTGATTTAATTGTTGAACGTACCAAAGAAGGTTTGAAAAGTGCACGTGCGAGAGGTCGTAAAGGTGGCCGTCCACGTGTGAACCAGAAAGATGTTGATCGAGCAGTAAAATTGTATAAAAGTCAGGTTTATAGCGTAAAAGAAATTACGGAAATGACTGGTATTAGCAAGGCAACACTCTACCGCTACTTAAAAGACAATAGGGAATAATCTATTTTAATCTTTAGGAATCTATAATATTTATGGGAGAATGAGAGTGATTTTTTTATTATTACTAAAAAACAATATAAAATAACGCATTTTAAGCCCTCTTTGTGCATAAGGATGAAGCGTTTGATTTGAAAGAGGCTTAAAATGCATTTTAATTTTTTCTATTTTTCATAAATATATAGGTTAGTGGTTTAAAAATATAGGGTATTACAACTCTCAGCTATTAAAAATTATCTTTTAAAGTGTAGTCTATCCTCTCAAGTTGATAACGTTGGGTTCTTACCTAATTTTTTTTAATTGTTCATAAAAATTTTCATGCGTTCCACATAGTAAGATAGGTATCACTGCATTATCTTTAATTTCATATGCAACGCGATATGTCGTACCTGCATACTTGAATCCCATAGCCCAAATTCCTGATAAATCACCCGTTTTTTTTTCTCCCGAATAAGGACGAACTGCTATCTCATCATAAATTATCGTTAAAAATTGTTCTTTTAATGTTTTCTCTTTTAATTTTTTTAGATACTTTATTACGTGTTTAGAAGGTAGAATCTCATAAGCCAATTTCTGCTGCCAACTCCTCTTTTGTCATCGGTTTAGAATTTGCAACAGTCTCTTCAGCAATAGATCTAAATGCAGAAGTTAACTCATTTTTTCTATTTCTAAATTCTTTTAATATCTCATGCTTATTATAACCTTCTGAAAGAATATCAGCCAAAACATCTTCACTAAAATCAAAAAACTCTTTTTTAGGCTCTACAAACTCATAAAGTATACCATTCTCTACAAGCTTAGCTTCTACTTCAACACCATTGGGAACATCGAATTCTTTAGGGACAGTTAACATAATAGAATTTCCTTGTTTTCTTGTTTTTGTAATCATATTATTTCCTCCATCATTTAACACTTCGTAAGCACGATGTAATTACTTAGTAATTACATTGTACTCTATTTTTAGTAGAAATACAAAATAATAAAACTCCTTTAGAACAATTTCCAAAGGAGTTTTATTTGATTAGGAAGGAAATTATGTAGAATAATAATATGTTTTTAACTTGAAGCCAAAAACGCACTTGCAAGTAAGTTTACTTCAATACATGAAGTTGCTTAAAAACGTGTATCTAAAACCTTTATAAAATAAGGATTCTTATTTGTTCAAATGATCAACATGCTCACTCATAGTATTCAATTTCATTTTTATAAGATCAACATCTGATTTTAACCGGTTAATTCTTAGAGCAAGGGATATTATTAGTACACATAGCGTTGCAATAAGTGAAAAAATAACTATATTATTCATTTTTTAAACTCCTTATAATTATTATTTTTATGTAACTTTATAGATATTGATATTATCGCTCATTTTTTCACTTTATTCAAGAGACCATGTTTGATTAAATTTCGTTATTTAGTAAATGTCATACATGAAATTATATAAAATCTTGTGTTCCAAACCTTGTGTAATCAAGGTTATTTTTCATCTTAAAAAGAAAAAAGATAGAGCATAAAATCTACTCTATCTTAATCTTGTCAGTCCTTCTAGCACTTTTTCTGAGTTTGTCTTAATTGAGATTTTGACAAACTCAACAAAAATACCTTATCTATCTTGTATCTTTAAATATCCAAGCTGTTCCATAAGAAATAAAACCTACACATATCACAATTGTAAATAGTATTATTCCTGAAATAAATAAATCAAATGTATTATTAAAAGGTGGATTAGTCGTAATCTCTATAAAGACAAATATAAACAAAGAAATAATTAAACTCGTAATTATAGCTTTATAAGAAACAACAGAAGCAAAATAAGCATTATTTTTTTCTCTCTCATCAGAGGCACTAAATTCACCATCTTTTAAAGAATAATCTTTATTCCTTTTACTGATCCCCCATCGAATCAATCCAAATAAAACAAGATAAACAACAAATACAATCGATATATTACCCGTTGTAGATTCAAACCCATTATCGGTATATTGAGCATTCATTGAGAAAAACTCAACCAATGATGCGGCAAATAAACTAACCATAATTGAGTTTCCAACAGTTTCAACTATAATCTTTTTCATTTTTACATTCCTCCTTAAAAAATAGATCTTCAATTCTAATGTTTAGCACCTGAGCGATATCGATAGCTAGCAATAGCGATGGAATATAACTCCCTTTTTCCAAAGAAATGATGGTTCTTCTAGTAACCCCAACTTTATTTGCAAGTTCTTCTTGTGTGAGTTTTTTTTCAGTCCTTTTTTCTTTCACTTTATTTATTATAGTTGCCAATAATGATCACCCTCTATCTATTTACTTCATTTAATAAATAAATTATACCAGTCTTTCAAAGTGAAGTCAACTTCACTTTGAAAGACTGGTATTCTCTTGTCGTATATTGTGTTTTCAATTATCCTTCTTCCCTAGTTTCTGCTTTATAAATACATGAAATTGCTTAAAGTCGTGTATATAAAACCTTATTATCTCAAGGGAATATATACACGTTTTTTTAAGTAAGGAAACCTGAATATTTTAATCGACACTTATAATAGACAGCGAAAAATCAATCAGATCAATACCTAGTAAGTGTTGATTTTAGTAGACTCTTATCAGATAGTTGATTAGTTTTAATTATTTTTTTTGCTCTAAAAGGATCGGAATTATATTTAATAAAATCGATACAATCGTTAAACCCCATAGGACTGTTGTCATAGTAGGTACTGCATCTAATAAAGCAGCCCAATCTTTTACCTTTACCCAACCGGATATCATGCTGTAACCTGCAACAAGCGTCAGTGCTGTGAATGATAATCCCATTGCCATTGCTAATTTATAATCTTTGCCTACTTTATATAAATAAAGATTTAAAACAGTTGCTACTATAGCAATAATTCCTAATATTAGAAACATAATAATTCCTCCAATTTTTTTGATTTGCATTCAGTATAATAAGTATCTTATTCTAGTTATTATGACGTATCAATACATTAAACTAGATAGTTTCATGTATCTAAATTAATACATCCTATTCTGATATAATAATTAGCAAAGGAGTTATATAGAATGAATAAACAAATTAATTACTATATTACGCACTATCATAAGGATTTTGAAGATAGTTGGATTAGATGTAAAGCTTTATCATACTTATATAGTCGTTTTAATGACCAAATTGAAGCTAAAAAAGACACCTATTCTTCTGAGGAGGGTTATTTAGAAGCTATAGAATTAGTTGCATTAAATCAAGATGATGTTGTTATTGGAATTCTTGATATTGGTATTTTTGACGATGAGCAAAATAAAAGTTACCCATATGTAAAACATTTAAATAAAGGATCTTATATGGATATAATTGCTGTTCATCCGGATTATCAAAAATTAGGAATTGCTCAAGCTCTAATAAAGGAAGCTTTGACAATATTAAGGGAAAAAAGAATCGAGTATGTAGCTATATTTACTCGAGATGATAAACCGGCTAATAACCTCTATCAGAAAATAGGTGCATCCTTATTAACAAAAAACCATCGAGTTAAAGGGACTTTAAAAAATACAGATGAATACATTGGTTCTTTTTTAGTAAACAATGAAGCTGAAAAAATAGAGGTTCTAGACACTAAAGGTAATGAGCTGCCCTATGTTTATGATTCAGGATACTACTGGGTTTACAATCCACAGAATCTAGACTTGTTTGATATTGAAGACTGTATGGTAGAACATTCTTATGCGTTGTATCTGTGATCTTGTATTTTACAGAGTGGTATATCGGACCCAGTGAAAGTTATATTAGCAGAACCTTATTTAATTTTAGGTATGAAAAGCAGACTTATTTTTATAGTTAAAACTTCAAACAGATAAAAATCATATAATAAATGAAATTCTATAAAACTATGTATCGGGAATCCTATTGTCAGTGCTAAACTAAATTGAACAGTTTTCGATGAACAAGATTGAACACTTTCGGCAAAAAATATCTCCAATCCTGTATACTTTTAAAGGTATCTTAGGTTATTGGAGGACGAAAGGTGAAGAAGAAGTTAATGTTATATTTGGAAATTCAACAGATGAAGGAGCGGGGCTTTTCCATCCAACAAATCGCAAAGCAGTTGAAGGTATCCCGCACAACGGTTTATAACTACATGGAGAAGACACCGGAAGAAGCTTTCGAATGGGTCAATTCATTAGGTTCGAGGAAGAAGAAATTGGACCCATACAAGGATTGGATTGTTGCTTGGCTTCAAGAATATCCGCATCTGAATGCGTCTCAAATACAGGATTGGCTGCTTGAGAAATTCCCCGACTTCACCGTTGGTGAAAGTACGATGCGGTTATATGTGAATCAAATACGCGAAGAATATCAGATAGCTAAAACTAAAGTTGTAAGGCAATATGAAGCGGTCGAAGAGCAACCGATGGGAAAACAGGTGCAAGTCGATTGGGGCGAAACGCGTCAAAAGACACAGGATCAAAGAGAAATCAAATTATACTGCATTTGTTTCTTACTTTCCCATTCACGCTACCGCTATGTGGAATGGCAAAACCGCCCCTTTACGACTCGTGATGCCATTCGAAGCCACGAGAATGCCTTTGAATTCTTTGGTGGCATGCCGGAAGAAATCGTTTATGATCAGGACCACCTCATCACTGTGAGTGAGCACGCTGGAGACATGATTCTGACCGCTGAATTTCAAGCGTACAAACAGCAACGGAAGTTCAGAGTCCATTTATGCCGCAAAGCCGACCCCGAATCCAAAGGAAAAGTGGAGAGTACGGTAAAGTATGTGAAACGAAATTTCGCCGATAGCCGGATTTATACGACAATCGAGAACTGGAATGAGCGCTGTTTAGCCTGGTTGGAAAGAACGGGCAACCGAAGGGTTCATGGAACAACAAAAAAGAGACCGGTAGAAGTGTTTCTCCTCGAAAAGCAACACCTAAAACCAGTCTCTAAACTACTCTCAACCGAGAGTATCACCGGTTCAAGTATAACAAGAACGGTAAACAAGGACAATACAGTTTTTTATAAATCAAACCGTTATTCCGTGCCACTAGGCACTTACAGACCGAAAGGTCTGAATACAGTGGCTATTGAAATCAAGGAAGATACGAACGATCAACAACGGCTTATTATCAGAAAACAGCCCGATGGGGAAATTCTGGCGAACCATCCTCTGGAAACTTCAACAGGCAAACTGATCAAAAATAAAAACCATGGGCGCGATCGTTCGAAGGGCATTCAAAGCTATAAGGAAACCGTTGCGCAGCAGTTCAAAGATTTGGAGCTTGCCTCACGATACATTGATATCTTGATGGAGAAGTATCCGCGCTATAAAAGAGACCAACTGGCCGTTCTACAGAAAGCGGCCCTCGAATACCCCACTGTCATTGATGAGGCCCTACAGAAGTGTATGTCTGAACATCTGATGAGTGCGAATGACTTTACGGATGTGGCTAAATACTTGGCTGCCCCTCGGAAAGAGACGCCGCCTGTTCCACCCGTACAAGCAGTCCGATCGGATTGCGCTGATATCAACGTGGAGACGCATCCGATGAGTACCTATACGGAAATTCTGGGAGGTGCCGCCTCATGAATGATAGCATGGACGCGCTGCAAAGCCAGTTCAGACAGTTGCGGTTGGTGGAAACTGCGAGCGAGTTGCCCGAGCTGTTACGTAAAGCCGAACAAGCCTCCTGGACCTACCGGGAACTGGTGCAGGAGATTGTGTGCTTCGAATTAAGGAAGCGCGAGGAAAAAAGTGTTCAGAAACGATTGAGATGGGCTAAGTTCCCGTACCACAAAACACTGACGGAATTCGACCTATCAGATCAGACTTCTCTGAGCAAACGGCAGCTTACCCAGCTCCAAGAGCTTACTTGGCTTGAGCAGCAGTATAATCTCATCTTTTTGGGTCCGAGCGGTGTGGGGAAAACGCACTTGTCCATTGCCTTAGGCATGGAGGCCATCCAGAAGGGGTTTCAGGTAACATTCGTGACAATGGGAGAACTACTCTCCCTTCTGAAAACTGAAGAATTCACGCGGAAATCGCAGGTCCAGCTCAATCGGATCCGAGCATCTGATTTAGTGATTATTGATGATTTGATGTATATGGCAATGGATCAAAGGGAAGCTACCCTGTTTTTTCATTTGATCAATCATCTATATGAACGGAGTTCAATCATCTTGACCTCCAATAAGAGCCCCGACCAATGGGGAGAATTATTGGGCGATGAGGGAGTCGCAATGGCTATCTTAGACCGTATTCTGCATCGAGCGGAGGTCGTTCACATGAATGAAGCTAGCTACCGTATGAAACATCGCCAGAGCATGTTTGTGAGCGAAAGTGTTCAAAATTAATTGGCGTTAACGGGGGTGCGGATATTATTTTGGACCTAAATACGGTTGATTGTTTTTGTTGCAACCTATTGAATAGGTTTGTTTACTTCTAGTGGACAAGAATTGGTATTATTCCTTAAGCTATTAAAGGAAGTGTTTTTCGAAAATCCATAATACTCATCCCACCTAAAGATAGCTTGATTCTTTCGTGATTGTACCAATGAAGATAGTTGTTTAAAAGTTGTATAAAGTGCTCAATTGACACATCTAACCAATTCTCATCGTAAAAGAATTCGTTTTTTAACCGCCCAAAAAAACCTTCACACGCAGCATTATCAGGCGTGCAACCTTTTTTAGACATAGAACGAGTTAAGTGATGCGATTCCATTCGCTCAATCCAACTTGGCCAGCGGTAATGAGCCCCTCGGTCCGAATGAACTATCGGGTTTTCACCTTCTTTTAGCGTTAAAACCGCTTGATCTAGCATCGAATTAGTCAATTCAGCATTAGGAGAAGCACCAATCGTCCAACTCACTATTGCACCATCGAAACAGTCTATCATAGGAGACAGGTAAACTTTTCCAGCAGGGAGACGGAATTCTGTTAGATCAGTTACCCATTTTGTATTGGGTTTACTGGCTGTAAAATCGCGTTCTAGGATGTTAGGAACTGCAGGCGATATTTCTCCTTTGTATGAACTATACTTCTTAATTTTAACGGATTTAGCGAAGAGATTTTCTTCGCGCATGATACGTTGAACAATTTTTTCTGAAAGAGTCATCCCTTTATGTTTCAGAGCAGTATGAATTCGGCGATAGCCATACCGCCGCTTATTCTTGTGAAAAATTTCAATTATCATGGTACGAGCCTTGCAATATTTATCAGGTAAAGCGAGTTGAGTGTGGTGATAACTATAACTGCTTTTAGGGATACTGACACAGGCTAATAATTCCTTTAACGGATAAAAAGGGCGAAGGGCATCAATCAGGAGTGTTTTCTCTTGATTGGTGAGTTCTTCTAGATGGATGCCCTGATCTTTTTTTAGTAGTTCACCCGCTTTTTCAAGAACGTCTTTTTGAATCTGAAGGCGGTGAACCTCTTCTTGAAGTTGCTTGACTTGACTTTTTAATTGATTAACATCTGTTTCCTTTGAGTCATTGACCATACCAAGCACGTCCTTGCCGAGCCACCGTTCTTTATAATTGTAGAGGGAATTTCGGCTAATACCTAGTTGATCCGCAATCGATTGTGCGGATGTGGTCCGAGTTACCAGTGCAAGAACTGCGGCTTCTTTTTCTTGTTGTGTTAAGTTTACCCCTTTTTTAATCAATTGGCGAGGTTGAGGTGCGCGCTCCATGATCCATTCTGTTAATAAGCCCCGGCTTGGATAGCCAAGTTTTCTGCAGGTACGTGAATAACACTTACCATGCTCAAGATAGTGGGTGACTGCTGCTTGTTTTTGTTCTTCGGTGTATTTTGGCGTTCGCGTCATCTCTTTTTGAACATCTCCATCCGTACGGTAAGCCTCTATCCAATCCCGAAGAGCCATACGCGAAGGATACCCCAGTTCATTGATGACAGCCGCATAAGATTCGTACTTCAAGTAAAGTTTGACGGCTTTTAATTTTTCAGCGTAAGCATACATAGACTTCCTCCTAATCGATTTGGTCTAAGATTTTGTCCGCATGCCCAACTGTTCAATTCTACTTGACGCTGACACCTATGTTATTAGGGTTCTTTTTTCCTCTAAAAGCAAAGGCATTTAGAGGAAATTATCAATACGATACACCTTTTTGATAAAAAAAGGACAGAGCATAAAATGCAACCTATCCCTTTTATATGTATTTTTTTGAGTTTGTCATACTTATGCTTCAGGCAAACTTGCAACTAACATTTATAAGTTTTACTTAGGATAAAATTGGTATAAATAAAATTTGCATAAAAATGTGTGTTGTTACATGAGCAACCATAGAATAGGCTAATCCATGTTTCCAGTACAAATAACCAAATCCTAGCCCACCTATTCCATTTAAAACAAACATTCTGATTAATATAGGTATAGAAATACCAAACAATTGAGCTGTTGCAGGAAGATGACCAGCTGCAAATAAGATTGAAGAAAGAACGATAGAGAATATATAAATCCAATGAGGTATATTCAAATAATCCTTAGATTTTGCAAATAATTTCCAAAGTATCCAAACCAAAAGCGACATCATGAATAATCGGAGTAGTATTTCTTCGACTATTCCACCATAAAGAATACTGGAAATAAAGTATACTAAGGAAAAAATATAGCTTGTCATTTCAGATGAAAGATATTTGGCAAAAATAAATTGATCCGAGAATGTGATTATTAATCCTGTTGCGAATCCAATGAGGATTGCTAATATCATGGATTTTTTATCATATTTAAAATTTAAATATAAGCTGACTTTTTTGGCTATTTTCAAACCAAAAAAAGATGCTATAAAGGTCAGTAAGAATCCTTGCATTGCTGCTACAAGAATAAGTGCATGTGTCGAACCAAGTTGAGAAATAATTTGTTGTTCCATGGACTCAGTAAATGTAGAAGTCTGGTAGACTCCTAAAAAAACACTGGCGATTAGACCTATAATAGAAAATGTAAGACTAGTTTTAAAATCTTTACTCTTTAGCATTTTTTTTATTTTTAACATCTCCTTACTTAAACTTATACGTTTGCTTTAATGATATTTAAGACAAATTTAGATTTAGAATACGTATTCTATTAAACTAATATATAATTCAAATTCGGATTTCTTAATTATAAAGTTCGCTTTTCTGCAAGGGTTATATAAATATCACATACTGGCTAATAGATTATTTAACCAAGTTCGTAATGCTTTGTGTTTATTGAATTATTAATTTCATCTACCCATTCAATTGCATCATCTAAGCCTAAAATAAGACGAGAAAACTTTTCGTTTTTCAATTGAATAACTACAGGAGTTTCCTTTCGCGTAACATTCCAAAAAATTTTTTCTCCATTTAATGTCCACGTTCCACTCCACTTGTTTGGAATTTCTAGACCAGGTCCTCTAAATCCTTTTTTAACATCTAATATATTTTTATCAATAGTCGCTCCCATTACATTAGTCATAGGAATCTCTAGTTTATTCTTTAATGACCAAACTTTATCTAAACCTTGTGGTAGTATAATTAAATTGTTATTTTTAATTGATATTTTATTCTCCATTTTATTCACTCACTTTCATTTAAAATTTTTGAACGTTCAATTAATCTATTTCCTAACAATTCCGATACAGAAGTACTACGTTGAGAGTAATACCATTCTTTCAAAAAAATTCTCAAACTACGGTCTCTTGCTGACAATTCTTGAAAACCTATTAGTAATAGATCTAATGTCGTATTACTATTAGGTTCACGCTCTAGATATTCTTTTAAAGAGAGTTCGAACATTGTTCTTTTACTTCCAAATTCTCTATAAAGGCTTCCCCTTAAAAGTCCAGTTTCCCTTTCTAAATCATCAAGAGATGTAGCTTCATATCCATGTTCTATAAAAATTTCGCCCATTTTAAGCAAGACTTGGTAAGTCTCATATTTTTTTCTTCGTCCCATAAGCTTATTTTAACATATTTAACTGTTCGGTCAACTATGAAATTGTTTTATAGATAGATACATTAAATTAGATAAAATAGTGTATTCTGAATCCTTTAACCAAAGGGATCTTTTTTATCTTAAAAGTACGGAGTGTGAAGTATAACTATCCTTTTTTACTAGTCCTTTAATATTCTCTTGGATTGGTCATACTTGTATTTAAGACAAACTCATATTTTTTTGAGAAAATATAACTTCACAAAAACTAAGGTTATTAAAATCATTAAACAAACTCCTAATAAAGTATAAAAAACAATAAGATTATAAAATCCTGAAATAATTGTAGCTAATAATAAAATAAAAATAAATATAGACATTCCTATTACTGAGGATTTGTACTGTATAAGTTTTTTTCGTTCATCATGCAGTTCTATATACAGTTTTTTTAACTGATCATTACTTTTTAAAGCTTTATTATATTTAGTTATAAAATAAATTGCACCTACTTGTAAAGCTATCAATAATCCTAAGTTATACCCTGCGACAAGATCGTTCATAGCATCTGGGACTCCTGTTTTCCTTGATAAATAAATATAGACAAAAAATATAATTGACGCAGCTAGTACTACTCTCTTATTTCTACTTTGTATTTCCGCTTTAAATTTTTCCATCTTAAATCTCCTCTATTTTTGTAAAATCAAAGACTTCTTCAATCGACATCTCAAAATATCGTGCGATCTTATAGGCTAAAACTAACGAAGCAGTATATTTTTCATTTTCGATTGAAGTAATGGTTTGACGAGTCACACCAACAGCCAATGCCAGTTCTTCTTGTGATAACTTATGTTGTTTTCGTAAAACTCTTACTTTAGATTGCAAAACTAGCCTCCTTTTGAATATAATTTGTATGAATATTAGTATAGCACGCTTTGCATTTTTTGTATAGCAGACTATACAAAAAAAGAGTGCGTTTTATCGCACTCTTTTAAAATAACTTTATTTAATTCTATATTCTATTTGAGTTTTACTCAATTCTTATTAAGACAAACTCCAATAATAAAAACTATTTCATGTTTTTATCTATTTTTCTTCTTAGGGTCTCCCCATTCCAATAATGTTCTATCATACCAAGTTATTTTATCTGGATCTGTTTTTTCATATCTTTTGATCAGTTGCATTAATCTTAGTTTATCTAACTCAATCTTTCTTTTTAGTGTATCTGTTTTGACATCATGAACATTTATGATAATCTTTTCATCTTCTTCGTTCCCAGTTAAATTATATCTCTCATCCTGAATTATTCATAGGTTTTCAGAAAATACCTTGAAATGTTGTTCTATCAACGTATTCTTTATTTCACTTTCGCACCCAAAAGGTGTGAAAAAAGAACCCCTATCTGTTATGGTTAATGTACTACCAACAACCATAGAAAGGGGTTCTTTTTGTACACCCAAAGGGTGCGGATGAACGAAACAAAATAGACTGTTATAACAAGGTTTTTGAAGCTTTTTTGAAAAATTATGAATTATTCAGGCTCTATGTTTTTCCTTATCTTTTAGACTAACAGAGTTTAGGCTAGCACTTCCAATAATTTTATTATCAATTACTGCTAAAATTTCACAAGAATTTTCGCTATCGTTTAATTTCTGGTAACTATCCATTTCTTTCTCTAAATCAAAATGAGATTCATCAGGATAGGTTGTTAAAAAATCTGTTTCACTGTGAGTTTTATTGAATAAGTGATGCAACTCAATTGCATCATTCGGATTCGCACTTCTAATAATGACATGTACTCCATTTGGAAGTATATGTTCGTAATAATATTTCATAAAGTTGTCCTTTCGTAACTATTACCAAGTTTGCTTTATTTTCCATAAAATCTGCTATTGTCGTATTATCACGTCTCATTATTAAAGATATATTATCATATTTTAAGGTTTAAAGTCCTGGAAGCTTAGGTGTTTTGGGTATTGGTGGTGTAGGTGGCCGCAAGCTTTCCAATTTTTGTTGAATTGCTTTAAATTCAGGGGCTTCTTGGTGTTTATTTAGAACCATTTTTTGCTCTATTCGTTCTAAAGTCGGTTGAATTTCTTTACTTGATACTTTACGATTTAATTCTTTTTCTAAGGTTTCTTTTGGACTAATAGAAGGTGTTTCCAAACTTGAATAGAGTTTCACTCCTTCTCTGTTATATAGCCTTATATCGCTAAATAAGCCCGTTTTTTTAAGCAATTCTAAATTGTTAGGTAGATTTTTAACAACAATATCATGTGCTTGCTTTGGTGTTGCCCTGGCTGTCATAGGTTCATCTGCATACATAGTTTCATACCGTTCAATTGTTCCTAAATATGAGTTGATTTTAGGTACTGCCATGACATACATTTTTGTTTCATAATCTTTGGCTTGAAGCATTGTTGCGGTTTGAATAGGAACGTCTGTTGTTCGTCCTGTACCTTCAATCACTAAATTATACCCTTTATCTCTCAAACGGCTTATGATCGCTTCTGTCATGCGATTAGAATAAGGGGTAACGTATTTTACTACGTCTTTTTCATAAAGTTTCACTAGTTCATCAAAATTAGGGTGCTGTTGTTTGAACGTATCATTATCAATGATAACAACATTTCCTTGTGTCTCTTCGGAAATTGCCGATCGCAAACTAGTTTTACCTGATCCTGGTTGCCCACCAAGTAAAAAAGCGGTTGGCGATTCAACCGCTAGTCTATTTTTAGTTAGTCGTTCAACATTCTTTTCTAAACGATCTTCAAATTGCTTTTCGGTGAAGTCAGTAATATTCGCCATGTTAAGCCACTTTCTCTTTTGTCAAAATTTGTTTTGAATATTGATTCATTGACCGCCAATACTCATGAATAGCTTGTAATTCTTCAAATGGTTGTTGAAATAAATCAACTTCTTGTGCCACTTCTAATTGATTTAAAAGATTCACTTCTAGTAAACGAGTATTTTTAGTATCTAGTTCATGGTTCAAAACATAGTTTAATACTCGATTATAAACGCTTGCCGATAATTCGTTAATGATCTCTATTTCAAATGTTTTTTCATACGTAACTGCCATTTCATTTTCACTCCTTTTTAAAGTTTATCAGGTAAATATTTCCGTATATATTCTTCTAAGGCTTGATCCATAACTTCTTTTACGTTTCCGCCATTTTTTGCTGTTTCAATTTTTATAATATGGTGTAAGTCAGCACGAACACGAACCGTCTTATCTCCCATTATATCTTTTTTTGCACTGATTGGTGTATCATTTCGTTTTGCTTTTTGTGCGCCTAAATTTCCCACAATCACTCACTTCTTTCTATTTCTTCTTATTCTTATTTTATCATCAACAATCACAAATCACAAGTGATTTGTGATTAATCACTTGTGATTTGTGATTCTATTCTTTTTCGTTTTCTAATTGAATAATTCGCTCAAGCATTTCAAAAAATACGTTCTCATACATGGATAAAACTTTTTTGTCATAGCCTTTGTGTTCTGTAATTCCATTTTTAGACCAGGTACTTACTTTATTACTTCGCTTGATAATATTTTGGAAAACCAAGTTATCTTCTTTATGTTGCTTGTACAGTTCTTCCAGGTTTGATTTTATCGTTGCGCTGTCCTTATCAACTAAATAAGGAACAAAACCGATCATATCTAGTCCAGGGTTAAATTGTTCTTGTAAATCAATCAAATAGGAAATATAGTTTTGAATGTTGTTTGTACTTTCTTCTTCTGCTTGTAAAGGGATCATAACGTAATCACTCGCCACGATTGCATTATTTGTATAAACGCTTGGCGTTGGTACAGTATCAATAATAATGAGATCATAGTCACTTTTTAAAGGTGCTAAAAGAGTAGCAAGCAATCTACTTTCATTTTCAAAAGTCCATGAGCGAGTTAATTTTGGCAGTAACATCAAATCAAACGTGCCAGGGATCAAGTCTAAATTATCAGTCAAATGAACAATAGAAGAAGCCAAGTTTCCATTTTTCAAGCCTTCATAAAAATTGACACGTGGCAATTCTACCTCAAAAGTTTTTGCTAAGTCTTTTGTCAATGTTGCCTGTAAGTCCTTATCGATCATTAAAACTTTTAAATTCAATTTGTCTGTCAAGTAAGCAAACATAGTCGATAATTTGGACTTTCCAACACCACCTTTAAAGTAATTATTCAAGATAATAATTGCTTCATTTTTATTGTTTAAAATACGTCTTAATTCTTCAAGTATTTTTAGTTTTTCCTTCTCCATAACTACGCCCCATTCTTTTTTTGTATAGTAATATTGTATCATTAAGAATCACAAATCACAAGTGATTTGTGATTAATCACTTGTGATTTGTGATAAGTGATTTGTGATTAATATATAAAAGCCCTGTTTAAAGGGCTTTTATGTTTATTTTGAGAAAGAGATAAAATCAATATATCCCTTTTCTCCGATTTTTACAACGGCATTGTAGGGCTTTTTCTCTTTGTTTTTGATTCCTTTTACCAGGGTTTCTTTTCCCTCCAGTAATTCTTTTACATTCGTTTTGGTTAGTTTTTTCTTTCTAAAATGTTCAGCTAAAGTAAACTTACATTCAGGATAATTTGAACAACCATAAAACGATTTTTTTAATACAATATTGTTACCACACTTAGGTTGATTGCATAGGATTTTTAAGCATCTCCTAACAACCCAACATCTAATCTATCACTTCATTTAAGTAGGGTATTTTAGTTTCGCTGTTAAAATCAAGCCTATTTTTATCTGTGGATGTAAATCCTACTAATATCCGATTCTCCACTCCCTTAAGCCATGCAAAGAAATTCTAAACCATATTTGCACCAAAAAGAGATTAACCACTAGCGGATCGAAGAAAAACACCTTGTCTCAGCTACGTCAAAAGATGAAATGTGAGTGACGCTAGATTCGTGCTTCAGCAATTCTAGGATCGAAGCGGTCTCGCAGCCCCTCACACAAGGCGGTTTTCCATAGGATAGCGCGAGATTCAATCACCACTATTTGCCAAAGAGCCCAAAAAACCGCTAGCCAAAAATCGGCTACCGGTTCTAAAAATGATGTTTATCCTTTTCGAGTCTAACAACTCGTCAGGACGAACAATAATTATTTTCTTGTTAACAGACATACTGCTTCCACATGGATTGAGAGGACAGAATGAATGTCATTTGTGTATGTCCGTTCTCGGAAACATATCCACGACACTTTTTGCACTATCGGTAGACGGGAACATATCCATAGGCTTCGCTGTTTTTTGAAAAACTGAGGTATGCTGTTAATTTTCAGTACCCAATACTGTGAATAACGTTACTCTCCTATTCACTAATGTAATTCAACAATCTTTCTAAAATGTCATGTGTAACTTTTAAGTTGTATTGTTCAATAAGGTGACTTTGCAAATCCATAACTAATAGCAAAGAATTTTTATAGGCTTCAAATAATTCTACCTTATCTAATCGAGCAGTGGTCTTTGCAAATTTTTTATAATTTTCAAGGCTAATTTCTTTTTCAAGGTTTTTACTCATGTTTAGCCAATTATCAGCATTTTTTTCTGCCATACGTATAAGTTGTAGTGTATTTTTTTGAAGTTGTGATAAGAGTTCTAATGAACGAGCATATTCTCCTCTTTTTAGAACGTTGATTCCCATCAACCATAGATTAGAGAAATTACACAACAAAAAATTAGCATTTTCTTCAGTAAGTCTATTTGGTCTTGCACCACTTATCTCTGATAAATAATTTTCTAATTGCCCTGTTTCATCGTAAATAAGCATAGCCTTCGTATCAGGAATATAACCTGAATCTTTAAACGAGGGGATTATGTTCATATCTTTTTCAGAAAGGAAATGAAATTCCCCACGTATAAGATTATCAAAAATAACTACCTCTGTTCCGTACTCATTTTTATAAAGCATCAAGTACGGAGCTACGTCAAACAACCAGTTGGATGAATCAAAGTTCGAGGTTATACTATCTTTCAAAAATATATAGAACTCTATATCAGAGTATTGGTCACCTTCTCCTTTGGTAAACGATCCATACATCATACAAGCTGTAATTCGTTCATCTGACTCAGTAAGATTCTTAACGTTTGCAATTAATTCTTTTTGTTTTAACATTTCTTCACCCTTTCATGTAAATATCTTTTAGTTATTGTGGCAACTCAAAATCTCTACAAACCTAAATTAATATTTTTCGTACAAATGTTATTGCAAAAAGCATCATCATGCTCCACAAACAATAGTGTAGGACAATATTCCAAAATCATTTTTTCAATTTGGATACGTGAAAAAATATCAATATAGTTCAATGGCTCATCCCATATATACAAATGTGCACTTTCACAAAGGCTTTTAGCAATTAGTACTTTCTTTTTCTGACCAGCACTAAAATCCACCATGTTCTTATCAAACTGCTCTCTATTAAAATCCAGTTTACGAAGAATCGTTTTAAATAGAGTTTCATCGATCTTATTATTATAGGCAAATTCAGATAGATTACCTTTTAAATATGAAGTATCTTGCGAAATATAAGAAATTTTTAGTCCACTTGCTAGCATAAAATTTCCGGTAAATTTAATATCATCTCCATTAATCAATTTTAGGATACTAGACTTACCACTCCCATTTTTTCCGATAATGGCAACTCTATCACCAATATTGACTCTGAAATTAAGATTACTGCATACTTCTTTATCTCCATAAGACAATGATAAATCATTCGCTTCTATTAAGCACTCTTTGTGAAATTCAAGTGGTGAAATTTTTAAGTCATCATATTGTTCAATGTTGTGGAGCAGTTCTGATTTTTGTAAAACGGCTTCCTGATGTCTTGACTCAATATTTTTGGCACGTTTCATCGCTTTTGCAGCCTTATGTCCAACATAACCCTTATCCAGTTTTGAACCAGAATTTGTTGTTCCATATTTACTTTTTTCTACTTTATTTGACCAGTTTGAACTACGTTTTGCTGCATAAGACAACCTTCCTATTTCTTTAAGGAGTTTCTTGTTTTCTGCCAGTTCAAAATTATCTTGTAACGTTTTGTTCTCCCACCAAGAAGTAAAATTTCCCTTTTGGATTTCGATATTCGTTTTATTGATAGATAGTATATGGTCAACACATTGATCAAGTAAGCTTCTATCATGAGATACCAAAATAAACCCCTTCTTGCGTTTCAAATAGTTTTGCACTACATTACGTGCATCGATGTCAAGATGGTTTGTAGGTTCATCAATAAGCAGGAAACAACTCGCTGTAAGGAATAAAGCTGCAAGAAGGACCTTCGTTTGCTCACCATTTGACAATGTATTAAACGGACGATATAAAGCATCTTCTTGAACATCAAGCAATGATATTTCACGAAAAATCTCCCAATCCATACATTCCGTACAAATACTCTTCATTACTTCAATTGTATATAGACTCTTATCTTCCACATCATAAGGAAAATACTCAAACTTAACTGTAGAACTTATATTGCCGGAATACGCATATTTGCCAAGCAGTAAATTTAAGAAAGTAGTTTTACCGCGTCCGTTTCTTCCAATAAAACCGAGTTTCCAATCTGTATCTATCTGAAAACTTACATTTTCAAAAATATTGTCATAACTTCCTTCATATGAAAAAGTTAGATTTGAAACATTTATTAAGGACATATATTTCTTCCTCCTTTACATTATAAAAATTTTATAAGCAAAGTCGGTTTTCGGCATTAATTACTCTATAATGTTATCCAACTCTGCAAGGATTTTGTCATGAATGACATAGTATCATTGTCTATCACGTTTATCTTCCTTTCTTTTACAAATATTAAAAGCCGCAAGAAAGTAAATTCTTACGGCTCAAAAACAAATACTATTATTACCTTTTGTTATACATAACATAAGGTTACTGTAATGTATTATTGAGTGTAGAATACTTAACTTTCTTGCAATTTGCATAACAAAACAAACGGTTCTATAGCCGTTTCTTTAAATATCTTATTATGCATCATATAATTAGCAAGAAAAGTTATACATTCTTCCACCTCCAAGTCGTTTTATTATATCATATTATCTTTAAAAATCCAATATAATTCTTCTGTTCTCTTTCTAAAGATTACCCTTCTACATCAATCTCGACTCCTGATTTGAATTCAACGGCGAACTTATCATGAAATACCGTAACTTTTTCTATAAGCCTCCTTACTAACTGCTCATCATATTCCTCTAACTCACAGGATTGTTCATTAAAGAAATCAGTCATTTCAGCGATTCGTTGCCTTTTTCCTTCACGCTCTGCATTTTCAACAAGTGCATTTTGCTTCAATTCTCGAAGGTGGTAGATTTCATCAGCCACATCTTCATAGTCATTCTTGGATTTTGCTTGGATAAGAAGCTGTTGTTGTAATTCTTCCAATTTGCTATCAATATCATTGGTGGCATTATCATTTTCTTCATTAAGTATAGTAGCTATGTTTTTCTGCAACGCCTGGAGGAAGGGTTCTTTGTTAGCCAAAAGTTCGTTAATAGCCTTGACCACTGCTGTCTGCAATGTTTCCTCGTTTATGGTAGGGGCAGTACATTCAGATCCTTTTTCCTCCAAACGGCTGACGCATCTCCAAACAATAGACTTGTAACCTCGGTTATTCCAGTGTACCCGGCGGTAAATATCACCGCACTGGCGAGCAAACTGCAACTGCAACTATGCAGGCACTTAATCTTAAAAGAACTACTTTCTATAAACTGGTGAAGGAAGTGATTGTATGATGACGATGTGTCCACGATGTTTAGAGCTATACAGTGAAATTTGGTCGAAGCCTTGTTGTAAATGCGCCGATAAGACCATTCCTGTTGATATTGAACTCATCAATGTCGTTCAGATGCTGCTCACTAGAGGCTTCGATGTATCTTATGCCACTTGTTACCCAGATAAAGAACAAGGTGAGATCGAAGCTATGGAAATTGAGATTCACTTTAGGGAATTGTATCCGCAGGCTCTCTTTGATGGTCTCCCACCTGACTGGATTGTAATTGACGAATACCCAGTTCTTGGCGGTAAGGTTCTTGATGAACCTGTTGATATCCTTACATGTGCAATCGAATATCGATTTGAAGAGAGCATCCATATTCAAAAGGATATCGCTATAAGCAATCTGGAAACATGGCTCGAAGAGAAAGACCCGCAATCTTGTAGGGCTATCCTTACATTGGCCGGCTTCTGAAAAAGTAAGACCCTCTCAACAGTAATGATCTGCTGAAAGGGTACTTTACTTTAATCTATGACCTTGAAGTGCCTTAATGCGTCTTTAATAGCTTCTACTTTATATTCTGGTGCTGGTTTATATGGGCGTTTTAGTTCTTCAACTGCGTTTGGTGCGTCGTACATCGGCAGGCCTAAGTTTCTTTTGACCTCTGCAATGTTTGCAGTGTGAACTTTGAAGCCGTACTTTTCTTCGATATACTCCTGAATAAGCCTGTAGGTGATACGATCTGGCTGGATTTTTCGGTCGTCTGCGTACTCCATTTTTACACTGATAAAATCGTCTGCACTTTTGTGGGACAATAAAACACACGTCTCAACGTGGCTCGAGTTGATGGCATTGATGTCTTAAGCTGATTTTTAACCCTTTCGTTCGCGGGAACGTATCAACGGTATTTTGATTATTTTTTAAGAAACTGATATATGGGGGAACATATCGAAGCAATCAATAATGCACATTAACAACTAGTCTTTGTTATATTTAAACTATTCGAAAAGGTAATTGGATATTAAGGGAAGACTCTATAGACTTTTTCATATGATTAACGAGTTCAGCCACCTCAGATTCCATTCCTTCCCACTTGTCAACACACTCTCCTAAATAAGCCTCTCTCGCTTTGTTGAGTAAAGTAGCATGCTCATCGGGTAATTGAGGTATCGCCCATTCAGCTGCCAGATCTTTTGAGCGAATTTCACCAGTAGATGCTGTCAGCCACATTCTGGCTAAAGTTAAAATCACATTGCGTTCGTCACCGTTAATGCTAGCTATCAACCCGGGCAACGATTCTTTAATTGCTTTTCGAATATCTGTCATTGGCACAGGCTCAATTACTTCTGTTGCCTTTGGTCCCAAAAGGTTAATACTATTTTTTCTTAGTTGTGCTAAAAGTATTGCTAAATCCGGATCATAAGTCGACTCAGGAATTTCTCCCTTTTCAAACTGCTCTCTTAGCCACTCGCCATACATAAATTCATATTTGGGGGGAAATGCCAAGGGACAATATCCTTTTGATTTATGACCGTAACTTCAAGAGGCCTCATATCTTTTATGTTTCCTATTTTCCCAGATATAAGCATTAACCTATTTGTAAGATTCCTTCGAGTTTTTTCAGATAAACTTTGATTTGTTATTACCAAAATATCTACATCGCTATTCATACGTAAACCACCCATTACTGCCGAACCATACAAATACACCCCAATTAACATATTATCAAGTAGTTCCGCTATAGTTTTTAATGCTTGAATTGCTTCTTTCGGAATTTTTTTGTTACTTAAATCTATACTCAACTTCGATCTCCTTTCGTCTGAAAACTGTTTTTTAACGCCTCTTAAAATTTATAAAAAAAGAGTAAACATCTTTCGTTGTATTGTAAATTAACGCCATCCAAAATTTTGATTCAAGATTTTCTTTCGGTTTATTATATGTTTGAGCCAATATAAGCTACAAAACTGCTGTCTATCCATTTTTGAGTAACCTCATTTATATCAATCCCAATAGTAGCCAACCCAATAATGCTGCAATCCAATTTCTCTAACAAAGCTATTAAAGCCTTCATTTGAGAACCTGTCTCTATCCAATCATCTACAATCAAAACTCTTTTGTTCCTCACAATAGAACTCTTAGATATTTCAAAGCTTTTATCTTGACCTGAATAGTCGGTAAAATGTGTCGAAATAATCTCTTCTTTTGCGTATGGCAGCTTATCACCTTTTCTTACTCCAATAAACCCCACTCCAAGTTCTTTGGCTATGGCAGTGCCTAGTATCCATCCAATTGCTTCTGGGGCAGCCACATAATCTACTTTATTTTGAAAATCCAATGATAGTACTTTTACAATTTTATCAAAAACGGTTTTATGTGTAAAAATAGTTAGTAAATCATATTTTCCAATTGAGTTACGAGGTAATATACCTCTAATTTCATTTATAACATCAGTACTTTCCATACATTTACACCCCTTGCTTATGGTTAATAATCTTTGCTAATCTTTAAAAATAGTCATTTTCAACATATTTTTTATACATGTCCTCGGTATATCTTGTTATGTTCTTACCATACTCTGGATAATCAAACCCCAGTAGTTCTGCTACCTCTTTGGACACTTCCCTGAACAATTGGTGGCATATAAATAATGACTTCCAAATATTTTCATAGGAATCCATGCGATATGTAGATAATAATCTATTCCATAGATCTTCATCAATGTATTTGTTAATATACTTATAATTTTTCCCAACACTTAATGAAAATTCTGTCTTTATCCCAACCTTCCACGACATCATCCTAAGTAGTTCAAACCGTAGAATCTGGTTCAGATGATCGATTGCAAACAGTATCTCTTTGCGGCACAATCCTTTAATAACATAAGGTGTTACATTCCAAAATTCATTGCAGCAATCATCATACTCCCTTGCGCTTGGCTTTCTTACATGATAATCTATATCAGTCGGAACTATGTCCCTTTTAATTCTACAATCTTTATCAATTAGAACCTTTATTAATTTATCGCCCTTTAGGTAATTATCTAACTCTTCCAAGGGCAATAAGGTAAGATCAATTTTATTGTAATCATCAAATAGCATAAGATAGGAAAATCCCTTTTCTTCAGGTGGGAATAATTCCATATCCTCCGGCTTTTGCATCATTATTATATTCCCAAATTGATTAAGCCAGTCATCATTAGATATAAACGGTTCTATATCACTTACAAAATATGTAATATCATAATCCTGAAATTCATCTTTAGGTATATTAATATTTGCGCGTGACCCCTCAAGGGTCACAATTCGAATACGTTCATCCTGTTCTGCTAAAGAAAGTACTAAATCCATCATTTCTTTTTCTGATCTCA
This sequence comes from Jeotgalibaca arthritidis, assembly GCF_011100465.1. NCBI lineage: Bacteria > Bacillati > Bacillota > Bacilli > Lactobacillales > Carnobacteriaceae > Jeotgalibaca > Jeotgalibaca arthritidis. The sequence goes on along the minus strand of NZ_CP049740.1, from coordinate 1,240,859 downwards.
TTTACATACTCCTCGTTTATTTTTTCTATATTATTACATCTTCTTTTTTGCCGATACAATCAGCATCATTGGGCGTCGCATTTCATCCGCCATCCCCGGAATATCCATCATGTTCTCTGGCGGCTGTGGCTCCACAATCTGATTTATTATAAAACTATTTGAAAGCAGTGTATTTAGATATGTGGTCAGTGTTCTATGATATTTTGTAACCTTTTCTTCCAAAAACATAGCTGTCCGTTTGCCCTCATAATAATAATTGTCCACCGGGAAATGCAGTATTTCTCCTTTTTCGTTATAATACCAGTCTTGTGTTCCATGAGCAGTAAAAACAGGATGTTCAACTGTAAAAACTAAATTGCCACCAGCCTTCAGCATCCTATATATCTTTTTTATTAAATTCTCATAGTCTGCTACATAATGAAACGCAAGCGAACTTAGTATTACATCAAAGCTCTCCTCTGGGAAATCCACATCTTCTATGGCACAGCATTCATATTCAATCTGTGGAAAATGGGTTTTTCCTTTTGCTACTTCGAGCATTTTATGAGAAATATCAACACCTACTACAGAGGAAGCACCGTTTTCCATAACTTCTTTTACGTTTCCGCCATTCTTTGCTGTTTCGATTTTTATGATATGGTGCAAGTCAGCACGAACACGAACCGTCTTATCTCCCATTATATCTTTTTTTGCACTGATTGGTGTATCATTTCGTTTTTCTTTTTGTGCGCCTAAATTTCCCACAATCACTCACTTCTTTCTATTTCTTCTTATTCTTATTTTATCATCAACAATCACAAATCACTTGTGATTTGTGATAAGTGATTTGTGATAAGTGATTTGTGATTAATATATAAAAGCCCTCTTTAAAGGGCTTTTATGTTTATTTTGAGAAAGATATAAAATCAATATATCCCTTTTCCCCAATTTTTACAACGGCATTGTAGGGCTTTTTCTCTTTGTTTTTGATTCCTTTTACCAGGGTTTCTTTTCCCTCCAGTAATTCTTTTACATTCGTTTTGGTTAGTTTTTTCTTTCTAAAATGTTCAGCTAAAGTAAACTTACATTCAGGATAATTTGAACAACCATAAAACGATTTTTTTAATACAATATTGTTGCCACACTTAGGACATTTTCCTACAAGGGGTCCCGAGCGCTTAGTGGGAATTTGTACCCCTTATCGATACAAATTCCCCGTAGGCGCTAGGGACCTCTTTAGCTTCTTGGAAGCTGTCAGTAGTATATCTAATAATTTATCTCCATTCCCTTTAGTAACGTGTAACTTTCCAAATTTACAAAAGCGACTCATAGAATTATTTCCTCCCGTTAAATAATAGATAACTATTAAAAATAGACAATACTTGCTCATAAGTAATGGTACTTAAATTGTTTACTTTGGCGTGTTTCATTGCTTGATGAAACTGATTTTTAGTAAACAGTTGACGATATTCTCGATTGACCCATTTTGAAACAAAGTACGTATATAGCTTCCAATATTTATCTGGAACATCTGTGGTATGGCGGGTAAGTTTTATTAAGACACTGTTTACTTTTGGTTTAGGATGAAAGCATTCCGCTGGCAGCTTAAGCAATTGCTGAATCGAGACTTGAGTGTGCAAGAGCAACCCTAGTGTTCGGTGAATATCCAAGGTACGCTTGTAGAATCCTTCTTCAACAATCAGATAGATGTCAGACGCACGGCTTTCAAAAACCACTTTTTTAATAATTTGTGTGCTTAAATGGTAAGGAATATTCCCAACAATTTTATACCTCTGTTTGTTAGGGAATTGAAACTGTAGAATATCTTGGTGAATTAAAGTGACACGAGTATTCAGTTTTAATTTTTCTGACGATAAGTTGAATAGATGACTGTCTAATTCAATAGACGTTACCTGTTTACTTATTTTAGCCAGTTTCGTCGTTAAATGCCCTTTACCTGTTCCAATTTCGTAAACGGTATCGGTTTCTTTTAAATTCAATTGTTTTATTATTTGGTTGAGTACTTTTTCACTCGTTAAAAAGTTTTGAGAATATTTTATATTTTTGTTCATGTAATCACTCCTGAAGTGATTACATCTGTAAATAAATACAGAAGTTAAACGATTTGTTTGTAATTTTAGTTATCTGTTTAAAAAGTCATAAGATTAGTCACTGGTAGGAATTAATCTAACGTATTTATTTATCTGCGTAATCACTGTTTTTAGTCTGTTTCAAAACAGTAGATGTTTTATCTACATTACGCATTTGGAATACCAACATGACGAATCCCTCCTTCTTAATTACAAATTTTTAGCATCTAATTTAACTTCAATTCCTATTATACAAAATTTTAAGATAATGCACTATCAACACACTCTTAAGTTTGCTTCTAAGTCTTATTTCCATAACTTCTTTTACGTTTCCGCCATTCTTTGCTGTTTCGATTTTTATGATATGGTGCAAGTCAGCACGAACACGAACCGTCTTATCTCCCATTATATCTTTTTTTGCACTGATTGGTGTATCATTTCGTTTTTCTTTTTGTGCGCCTAAATTTCCCACAATCACTCACTTCTTTCTATTTCTTCTTATTCTTATTTTATCATCAACAATCACAAATCACTTGTGATTTGTGATAAGTGATTTGTGATAAGTGATTTGTGATTAATATATAAAAGCCCTCTTTAAAGGGCTTTTATGTTTATTTTGAGAAAGATATAAAATCAATATATCCCTTTTCCCCAATTTTTACAACGGCATTGTAGGGCTTTTTCTCTTTGTTTTTGATTCCTTTTACCAGGGTTTCTTTTCCCTCCAGTAATTCTTTTACATTCGTTTTGGTTAGTTTTTTCTTTCTAAAATGTTCAGCTAAAGTAAACTTACATTCAGGATAATTTGAACAACCATAAAACGATTTTTTTAATACAATATTGTTGCCACACTTAGGACATTTTCCTACAATACTTTTTTCTGCTTCTTTTTCTTTCTGTTCCTGGTAATCAGAAAAATTTAGTTTTTCTATATCGTTAGGTACAGCTTCCAGTAAATGAACAATGAATTTTTTGATATTCGTAATAAAGTTCTCTTGATTGCCTTCTCTTTTACCGATTTTTTTTAAATACGTTTCCCATTTAGCCGTCATTTCAGCACTCGTTAAAAGGTGCTGACTTTCAACTGCCTGGCACAATAATTTTCCTTTTTCAGTTACAACAAGCTTATTCTTAATCACTTGGATATATTCTTTTTGTTTTAACGCTTCAATAATACTTGCTCTTGTCGCTTCTGTTCCAATCCCCTCAACTTCTTGTAAAATCTTGATTGCTTCTTCATCATCAACCGTTTTATTCGCCGTTTTCATAGCAGTTAATAATGTACCCTCTGTAAAAGCTTTTGGCGGTTGCGTTTCTTTTTCAACACTCTTAACACCAACTTCGGCACGTTCGCCAATGATAACGAGTGGTAACGTTTGAACGTCCTCTTTTTCTTCTTTGGTTTGTTGTTTGAAAAGAATTTTCCACCCTTCTTGCTTTGGTGTCTTTCCGATCGATTGAAACAGCAAATCAGCTACTTTCGTTTGTATCTTGGTTTCTTCATACAAGTAATCAGGTAAAAACATGGCAACGGTCGTTTTAACGACTAAAGCATAAATTTTTCGTTGTAAATCGTCCATTTTCGCTAATGCAGATTCGGTAGGTACTTGTTTTGTTGGGATAATGGCGTGGTGTTCCTGTACCTTACTACCGTCCACATAACGCTTTCTAGGCTCTGTTTGAACCATTTCAAGATCAAGTCCTAAAAAACCGCTATATTTGCCAAAATTCGCTTTTAAATAAGCAAATTCGTTCTCTGTAATAAATGGTGTATCTGTTCTTGGATAACTCAATAATTTTGCTTCATACAGTCCTTGCATAGCTTTTAAAGTTTGGCTCGCTGTCGCTTTATAAAGCTGATTGACTTTTGATTGCAAACTACTTAAAGAAAACAAACTCGGACTATTCGTTTTCTTCTCTTTGGTTTGAACATCAGCAATTATCCCCTCTTGATTGCCTATTTTAGCTTGTTTAGAAGAAACAAAAGCTAAAAGCTCCTCTTGGGTTTTAAAACGCTGTGTGGGGCTTAGAACGCCCTTAAACGACCCTTGGTTTACTTTTATACTAGCTTCCACCTCGAAAAAAGGTTCTTTTTTAAAATTCTCTATGGCTTCCTGGCGCTGAAAAATAAGGTATAAGGTGGGCGTTTGAACACGTCCTAGTGAAAATGTACCTTGTACGCCCTTCTGTTGTAAATTTAACGTATACAAAGGGCTTGCGTTCATGCCGATCAACCAATCGGCAATTTGGCGTGTTTGCGCTTCTTGATAAAAGGGATAGTAATTCATTCCAGGTTGCAAATTTTGAAAACCGCTTCGGATTACATCTTTTTCTAAGCTATTGATCCATAGTCTTTTAAATGTTTTATCTTTTGAAAAGGCATTTGCTTTATGGATAATCGACCAGGCGATATTTTCACCTTCTCTGTCGCTATCTGTTGCAACAATAATTGTATTTGCCTTTTTGAGAAGTTCTGCAACAATTTTAAACTGCTTTCCCTTATCTTTTGCAACTTCAAAATCGTATCGATCAGGAAAAATCGGCAAAGATTCAAGTTTCCAATTTTGCCACTTTTCGTCATAATGACCTGGTTCTGCTAATTCCACTAAATGCCCAAAACCAAAGGTGATAAACGTTTCATCTGTAAATAGTGGGTCTTTGATCTCAAAATAACCGTCTTTTTTGGTGCTTTGTTTTAAAGCACTTGCGTAGGCTAATGCCTGGCTTGGTTTTTCAGCTAAAATAACCGTACTCATTAACTATCCCTCTTTTCATTGTTTTTTCTTTGATCGACTGTCACGTTATATCTTGCTCGATACCTTCTAAACGTTCGGCGATTGATTCCAGTTTGTTCTTCAACTTCTTTATCGGATAAACCATTCAAAAACAAATCGAAAGCATGCTTTAAACGTGGATCATTTTCTTTAAATTTATGCTGACGACCTTTGAATTTGCCTTTTTTCTTAGCAATTTCGATTCCTTGTGCCTGACGTTCCTTAATTTTTTTTCGTTCTGATTCTGCTTGATACTTGTACAATTCAATGACAAGGCTATTAATCAAACGCCTTAAATTTTCATCTTCAATACCATTCATTGAGGGTAAATTTAAGACTTCCAGGGTTGCCCCCTTAATTTGAATTTGATTCATCAATTCTGTTAATTCTTTATTATTTCGTCCTAATCGATCTAATTCAGTAACAATAACAATATCCCCTTCACGAATATAGTTAAGCATAGCTTGTAATTGTGGGCGTTCGACCGATTGACCGCTTAATTTGTCTGAAAAGACCTTAGAAACGCCCTGTAACGCTTGTAATTGCCGATCTAAGTTCTGTTCTTTGCTACTGACACGTGCATAACCAATTTTAGCCATTTTCAACCAACCTCTAAAATTCTCTCGGTTGCAATAACCAATCAGCAATATCTACTTTTTCAATTTCAAATTGCTTATCAGAAATTGTCTTTTCGTAAGCGATAAAATCTTGCGCATATTGTTGCTCATTAAAAATAGCCACCACTTCGTCATTTTCTAAAACTCGATAAATAAATTTTTTCATTTTACTCCTCCTATTATGCCCAACTTAAATGACCTATTCACCAAGTCAATTATACTGCTAAAATCATATTAGGACAAATAGGTATACTCTATTGACCTTTATAGAAGCAAATTTATAGAGAATTACACAAACTATCTAGTCAGTGATAACTTCTACTTACCACCTGTCCTAATATAACTACCACCTATCATAAATTTAATTATTATATACATTTTTATGCTATTCTAAATTTGAAGAGGAGGTGTTTTCAATGGAAGTTGATTTACAGATAGAAAACGAGTTAAAGGATAATTTAGTCATTTTAACAACAAAAGAAAAAACAAAAAACATACAAGATATTGTGTCATATATCAAAACAAGAAGATATTTTGTCGATGGACTTGTAAATGACCAAAAGTTATTTATTCCTGTTGATCATTTTATTAATTTTTATTCCAGTCAAAAAAAAGTATTTGGGTGTACAAACCAAAGTGAATTAGTGATTAACTATCGTTTATATGAACTTGAAAAAAGTCTTCCTGAGAATTTTATTAGAATATCTAACACCGAGATTATAAATTTAGACGTAGTCAAAGAATTACAGCTTACAGCAAATGGTTTGACTACAGTTATATTCCAAAATGGAAAAATCACAACCTCATCAAGAAGGTACTTAAAAAAAATAAAGGAGCGATTATCATGAAAAAGAAAATTTCGCTATGCTTATATTCAGGCGTTGTTAATGGAACATTTATAGGATTAGTTATGTCTATAGCATTTTCTTATGTCTCTGCGTCTGGAAGATACTCTCCCGCCCCAACAATATTTATGAATCATTTTGAACATTCGGCAACAGCAATGTTAGTGTCTATTCTTTTATGGACTTGCATAGGTCTTGTCTTTTCTTTCAGTTCGTTGATTTTTGAAGCCACTGATTGGAGTATTTTGAAAATGACTATAACTCATTTTTTAATTGCTTATATTGGGTCCTTGCCATTAGCAATTTTAGCAGGATGGTTTCCTTTGAAATTTAACAATATTTTTATTTTTACTGTCATTTATATTGTAATCTATATCATCATGTGGTTAGTTTTTATGAATATTGCAAGAAAAGAAGTAACTTCAATTAATAAAAAGATACAACGTAGAAATAAGAAGTAATCCGCCAAATAAGCTCATTAGGATATACTCTATTGTCCAAAAATAAAATAAGGGAGTAACTTTCTCTAACCAAAAGTTACTCCCTTATTTTATTTTGTTATCACTGTTGAATCATCATTTATAAGTGAACGTAAAAGATAATAGATACCCAAAAACAGAAAGAAAAATAACGGTAATACACGGAGTAAAACAAACGGAGTTTCAAAAATGAACGCTTTCCAAAACCACATACCCTCCATTTCCCATAAACCTTGGGTAAAATACCATGATTTAAAGTTCAATATCTTATCCAAATTCCAAGAATTACTACTAAAAAAAATAAAGAAATACAATAAAAATAGAGTTCCATAAGTATAACCATATTTTACAGCAAACTGCCTGGCAAATGTACTTTTTCCAGCACAAGAAGACCCACCAATCCAGTAAATCGGTTCTTTTCTATCGGAAAACTTACTATATGTACTTTTCTTAGAGTGCATACTAACTCTTCCCTTCCTCTCCTCCCCTATTCAGATTAAGGGGTGCTGTTTTTAGCTCTTATTTTTTCTAGTTTATTTTTAAAGCGCTTGTCAACATCCCCGTCAACCAATTCGTCTTTTATTGTGTAACCTGAGTAAGCCCACTCTGGTAGGGATTCCTTACGAGGTGATGGTTTGGTGTAGTTTTGTTGTTTATGCTTAAATGATTCATCATATTCTTTGATATCTTTAATAGTCTTAACTTCTTTTTGCTTGAAATCGGTTAGTATGGCATTTAAATACACAAAGGATTTGCCTTTTGATTGAGTACGATTCATTGCTTCTAAAATGACATCTGAATCGAAAACAGTTAACCAGGTTTTTAAGTTCTGTTTGACTTGTTCTGTCGGGATTTCAATAGTTAATCACTCTTTCTTATTATAATATGTAATTTTTTTATTATATCACAATATAAATTAGAGAATAACAATAAAATAAGTATTCGAGAGGAAATCATTGATCCGTTTTTCTTCTTTTTTCCTTTTCTGTAGTCGTATGACATTTGGGCACCCTTTGTTAGATTGTATTTTTTCAATACATGAAATTTTATAAAATCATGTGTTCCAAACCTTGTGTAATCAAGGTTATTTTTCATCTTAAAAAGAAAAAAGATAGAGCATAAAATCTACTCTATCTTAATCTTGTCAGTCCTTCTAGCACTTTTTCTGAGTTTGTCTTAATTGAGATTAAGACAAACTGGATTATAAATTTTTTAACGATGTATAATTCTAATAATGCGACATAATTAATATTTTTATTCATTATGTGTATTAAAAATTATAGATTAATTTCATCTGTTCCTATATCAGATAAATCTATAAATTCTAGTTTCATTTCTGCTTCTACTTTTGAACGATAAAAGATGATTTTATTATAGGGTTTCAAATTGTTTTGCCATGATTCTATATTACTCAGAAAATCTGCTCCGTTTTCAGCGATTATAAAGCACTCTAAGTCCTTATTGATATAACAAATTGGTGCGTTACTTTCTAAGTCACATGATTGGCCAATGGTTCCGATAAATCCACCTCTACTATCTTTTGCCATAATATCTACCTGTGGAACCGTATAAAATTCTAAATGTGGAATATAATCATCAAATATAAATTGAATATCATAATCGTTAGCATATCTTTGATACTCCTCATTTCTATCACCAACACTCATAGAATAAATTGTTGTACCTGCTGATATAATCTCAGTATCTTTTGAAAATACACTTATAGCTCCAGTAAATTCTGTTCTATCTATATAAATATTTCGCATCTTCAACCTCCGTAAAATCTATATTTATTCATATATCCATATTATTTTAATGTCGCATTTATCTACTAATGTTCATCAATTTACAATCTTGGGTTTTACTTAATTGACATTAAGACAAACTCAATGGTATTAGATTTTATAAATCTAATCTCTTTTTTATTATCTCTATCACTTTAAGATCGGTAAAATCTAATCCATGTATATAGAACACTTCTTTACCTTTTCTTATAACTATCTCATCTTTTCGATAGTTTAAGAAGTATACTTCATCAAGATCCCATAGATTTTTATCGTCCTTAATTATAGCTTTTTCTTTTGCTATCTTTATAGCTTCTTTTACTGCTTCTTTAATTGATTTTACCTTGAAACGATCAAATTCTTCTTCTGTTATACCATTTGATTCTAGAGAATAATCATAGATATCTTCTTCCACTAAAATCTCTATTTCCCAAGATATCCTATTCTCAACAGATTTCTCAGCTTGCTTTATATACCTCACTACTAGGTTTTTAGCTATTCCTTCTGTAAGTCCATTTGAATACTCAGTCTTTACAGAGATATCGCCTTTAGGCCAAGACCAATATGTGTAAGATGTTGGAATAAGAAAACTAGTATTTCTCATCAAATCTCCTTCATCTTCAGAAGGTTTTTCTTTAAAATCATTAGCTGAAAGTACTTTGTATTCTTCTATATCATGATTATTGCTATCCATTGCAAATGCATTGATACTTATAAAAGTTATACTTATAGATGCTAGTGTTGATAGTATAAGAGCTAGACCTAAGAACACCTTCTTATATTTGACAGTTTTTTTAGATGGTTTTATGAAGATTTTATAGAATATACCTATTGTTACTCCTATTACTAGAGGAACAAATCCTATTAAAATAATCTTAGAGTTTAATATAAACGCTGAATAAAAACTATATGAAACAAATAAAATCAGGAATAATAAATATATGCAAGAAGTCGCCTTTTCAAAGTAAAATTTTGAGTGTACATATTCTAATGAATCTCCGAGTTCCATATTCTTCCTGTTTATTTTTAAGAATTTTTTTATTCTTATTATTTGATAAATTGCTGATATGAGAAATATCGGTATTACAGGAGCTATTATCTGAACCATTCCATTTTGTAAAGTTTGAATATCTTTAAATATTCCACCTAGAATTGCCCACGATAAGTATATATAAAAAGGAATTAAGATATAAGATGATATCAATTGTTTTCTAGCTATTCTTTCTAATGTGTTGAACTCATCTTCTTCATCTGTTGATATATCTACCACTTCTGTTCCAGCCTTTTTGAAATAAATATGAAGATCACTTGCCTTCATAGCATAGTTCCAGCCTACTGACTCACATACAGATTGAAACTCTTCTAACTCTTCTTTACTCTTTACAGTAAATGCTGTTTCAACTTCATATGGAGATATTGAAAAGTCTAGTTCTTCAGGATCTATTTTCTTATATATAAACAAGCTTCCCATTGTTATTTTATCGATCATCCACCCAAGACTAGCCATTTTTTCAAAGTGTTTCTCTACTAATCGATAATTTGTTATATCTAAAAATCTATTTTCTATCTTGAAATTCATCTTCTTGACCTCCCTCTACTAGCTTTGCATCTTCTAATAATTGTCCTAATCTCTTTACTTCTTGATTTAATCTCTCTTTACCTTCATCTGTAATTATATAAGTCTTTTTATTATCATCATCTGAGACAAGTTTTATAAGCTTATCATCTTCAAAACGAGAAAGAAGTGAATACAGTGTTCCTGGTCCTACCTTCACACGGCTATCAGTAAGCCAATCTATATATTGCATAATTTCATATCCATGTCTTTTTTCTTTTAAACTTAAAAGTATATAATACATTGGCTGTGTCAGCACTTTTGTTGTTTTCTTATTCATATTGCCCTCCTTGAAATCATATCGGCTACAGTTATATCAGCACCTGATACGATTATCGTATATCAGGTACTGATATATGTCAATAAAAAAATCATATAAACCGTCAACCGATCTATATGATTCATTTAATTTTATTGGTTAGTATTATAATTTATTAATTATTTGTCTGAGTTTTACTCAATTCTTAATGTGACAAACTCAGTTTCTGCTTTATAAATACATGAAATTGCTTAAAGTCGTGTATATAAAACCTTATTATCTCAAGGGAATATATACACGTTTTTTTAAGTAAGGAAACCTGAATATTTTAATCGACACTTATAATAGACAGCGAAAAATCAATCAGATCAATACCTAGTAAGTGTTGATTTTAGTAGACTCTTATCAGATAGTTGATTAGTTTTAATTATTTTTTTTGCTCTAAAAGGATCGGAATTATATTTAATAAAATCGATACAATCGTTAAACCCCATAGGACTGTTGTCATAGTAGGTACTGCATCTAATAAAGCAGCCCAATCTTTTACCTTTACCCAACCGGATATCATGCTGTACCCTGCAACAAGCGTCAGTGCTGTGAATGATAATCCCATTGCCATTGCTAATTTATAATCTTTGCCTACTTTATATAAATAAAGATTTAAAACAGTTGCTACTATAGCAATAATTCCTAATATTAGAAACATAATAATTCCTCCAATTTTTTTGATTTGCATTCAGTATAATAAGTATCTTATTCTAGTTATTATGACGTATCAATACATTAAACTGTATAAAATCGTGTATCGAGAACCCTATACCCATAGGGTTCTTTTTTTATAAGGGTGTCCAATACATGATTTAGCGCTATAATGAATGAAATCATGTATCTGTTTTAGGATAGGAGAGAGCATTTCAATGACCTATAACGTCCAACCATTAAGAACGCAGCAAGAAATCAACGACTTTTTATTCTGTTTACGCCGCAATCAGAACGCAGAACGCGATGTTTTTCTGTTTCTGATCGGTATTAATAGCGGTTTACGTATGTCTGATATCGTGAAATTAAAGAAAAAAAACGTAATTTCCTCAAAGAATCCACGGATTGTGGAACAAAAGACCGGAAAAACACGCATTTTATATTTGAGTAGTTTGCAGGATTTAATCCAAGACTATACAAAAGACCTAGAACCAGAGGATTATCTATTTCCAAGTACCAAAGGTAATCATTTAAAAGTCAATACGGTCTATCAGATGTTTCAAAAGGTCGCTAACCTGTTGGGGCGCGATGATATCGGCACCCACACTCTACGAAAAACCTTCGGTTACCACTATTACAAGAAAACCAAAGACGTGGCCACCTTAATGGAAATCTTTGGTCACAGCAGCGAGAAGATTACCAAACGCTACATCGGGATTAATGAAGACGAGATTAGTGAAACGTTATTAACCTTCCGATTAGGCTTTTGATCATTCACATCCTCATATAATGAGGGTAGGAGATCATGCGTAAACTAACGTAATGTTACTCGATCTGTGAAACTGTACGCTAGCCAAGTCTACAGCGTCTAAGAAATGATTAAAATAACCGGTATTAGCAAAGTCATCCTCTATCGCTATTATATAGAGGTAAAAATAACGCATTTTAAGGCTGTTTCAGATTCATAGATGGGTAATTAACCATGAAGAAGCTTAAAATGCGTTTTAATTTGATGGGTACTATGTCTTTTTGTAAAAATCATCTTACTTATAAACATAAGATATAGATATGAAAAAAGCCATTGAATATCATGTACTATCAACATAATCATTAGTCTTAAGTTATGACTATGAAAAGAGACAGAACAAGCCAGCTTCTCAATTTGAAGAGCTGACTTTTATAATTGTTTCTCTATAGTTTACTTTTTAGAAAAGGAGATTGCTCGTCTGCTCTATGACTAGTACTCCAGTACAATACTTTCTTCATTTCATTATTGTAAATTTCCCAAGTGATCCGGATACGATTACCCTCTTTAAATTGAAAAGCAATTAATACACCAGATACTCTATCTAACCCAGAAATATTAATATTGGTTAACTGATCCAATGTCGTATTAGGGTCTTGAATATAGTATGGGCCCACAGTCCCTAGAAACTCTTTGTTACCTACAATTGCTTCTTGGTTTTCAGTTGTTGCGACATACCCTATAGCTTTATCTGATAATTTTACTTTCTTCCCTTTTTCAATAGCTTTTTTAGCAGTTGTAATAAGAAGTGCACCAATGGCAATAGCTTCTTTTAGATTTATAACAGAGGCTAAAAAATCTGAATTGAGCATATCTATTATTTCAGTAGTCATTCCAGCTAATTCTCCAAGAATTGCAGACTGATGTGTTTGTTGAATTTGTAAAGATAATTCTTCTTCTGTTATTGTATAAGTAATGTTTTCAGTATTTAAATCTTCAGATTGGTAAATAACCATTAGTGGATCTTTATATAACAAATAAATGACCTCCTTTTTCTTCCTTACAGGATTAAGTTGTAGTGAATAATTCATTTTTTAATTTAATTGACACTGCTTTTCTCCATATCTATATTATACTGTTTTATTTTATGTTTAATGCAATAATATAATGTATGTATTAGATAGTATAAATCTACAGGAAATCTTTTTTTATAAGGGAATAGTGTTTCAAGTAATCAAAATAGGAGGGCTCTAAATGGATAATGAAGGCTGGTATTTTGATAAAGAACAATATAAAGTATTGAGAAGAGAGCATCTAAGAAGAAAACATAAAGAGCCTCAAGGTTTTATTGTAGTGAAATATCTTCTTCCGTTTGAACTGCCTTTTGAAGACTACACTCGTTCTCTATTTGAGTTTAGAGATGAAACTCTAGCTGTACTCATCAAAAATCATGAGTATGACAGAAATGTTTACATAGACACGACTCTTCCTGATATAGTATCTGAAGTTGAGATTGTACTATTTTCTTTTTCTTATTTATCGGATCAAATAAAAGAAAATAAAACGCATGAAGCCGTTGATTTTACATTAGAATTTCTACAAAGATTACTTGAAATGATAATGATAAAATACGAATCTCAAGGAGTTCGAAGAATAACAAGACAAGATTTGCCTTATGTGATTCCTGTAAAATTGATCAAATCTACTACTTTTAAGGAAAAGCACATCGAAAAAAAAGCAATAATGAATATGCATTTCAATAATACTCCAAGGCATCCCGCTAAGTTAGATTCGAAACAAATTAACACCTTAACTGGAATGGTAAATGAATCGGACGAGTTAGTTTTTATAGATTCTATTTTATATATGCGAGAAAGCAAGCAACTTTTAGGTATAGGGAATTATAGAGAAGCAGTAATTAATTTACAGACAAGTATAGAAATATTCATGTATACCCTCTATCGTTTAGTACTGATTAATAAAGAAAAGTTACTAGAAGAAGAAGTATCACAAAAATTAAATGGGCGTTACACTAATATATTAAATCATCACTTGAAAAAAATTTTTTTTGAAGTAGGTCATATATTTGAATTTGAAATAGAAAAAAATTCTCACAACTTACTAAATAATTATATGGAAAAAGTATACCTATTAAGAAATAAGATTGTTCATGAAGGATATAGGTGTACCGAATCAGAGGCAAATGAAGCATTTGAAATAGGAAAAAACATGTTGATTTCAGTGATAGACGTTATAAATTCGACAAGACTAAAAAATGAGGTATTTTTAGGCGAAGAACTTGTTTCAGGCCGTGTGAATGTGTAGGCATTACAATTGGATAACTCTCCATCAATTGCTCTTATTTTTTTCATTTGTAAAAGAAACAATCAAGAAATAAGCTTGTTCAGGGCTTATTTTCTCCATGCACTTAGAGAAGAAGGACAGCTATTTTGCTGCCCTTCTATTTTTTTATTTAGAGTAAGCCCATTTCTTTGAAGGATAACCATTTGGTTTCTGAAACGATAAAATGGTCCAATAATTCGATTCCAAGAACGTTCCCTGCTTCCATCATTCGTTGGGTGAAAACGAGGTCTGCTTCGGATACTATGTTTATGAGGTCTGAGCTGGGGTGGTTATGATAGAGTATAATCCGCGCCCCATTATTGAGAATCGTACTTCTAAATATCTCTCTAGGATGGGCAACGCTTGAATTTAAACTGCCGGTGAAAACCCGATGGATCGCATTAATTTGATTTTTTGTATCCAGGATAAGGATAAGCACCACTTCCTGCGCTTCATCCCCGATTTCACTGACTCCCAAACGACCAGCTGTTTCTGTTGAAGTTATTCCGCCTTTATATTCAAGAGGCCTTTCCATCACGATTTGCTTGACCCGGACAATTTCCGTAATGTTACTTTTAATTGAAACGGTATTTATTTTTTCCGCCATTTTTTATCCCTCTTTCTTTATTTATTCCCTCGTATATAGATACGTAACATTTCTCAAAAATTTTTTTATTATCCAAAACGGTCATTCAACTTTCAGGCTTTTTCAAAAAACTTTCACAAATTCGTATGCTTCTAATCCTTTTATGTCGCTTTGCATGGCATCAATCGTTTGAGCTTCATAGTATAACTTATGGGGAAAACGTCTATCGATGTGAGTAATCCGGTATAGATTCGGAATCAGATAGTCTCCTTCTTCCGTGAAAACTTGTATCAAATCATTCACTGCTACTACTGCTTTTTGTTTATTCATGTTTTTCCACTCCTTTTTTTGTTTTGAGTCGCATAGATGTGAGCTCAAAAGCTGAATTTTTTCCGTTTTGTTGGCTAGCCTTTAATCATGAGGAAAAAAGGAAATCAAGAAAAAAGGAATCCTTTCCGCTTTAGCGGTTAGGATTCCTTTAGATAAAAAGTTTTTTGGAAAGGAAAGAAATGGAAAGAGAAAAAGTTTTTACGGTTCTGGAATTGCTTTTCTGTTCTCGGATAGATACATGTGGGACCGGAGGGTAGGGCTCCCGCATGGAGATTGCCGCTAAGAACAGTCCGAAATGATAAAGCCCTGATCCAGCTCTTTCGGATCGTTCAGGGCGTATGGCGACACAAAACGAAAAAATGGTTTCAATAGATATGCTTTTGAAAAAAGCACTCCATACTCTTGTCTTTTAAGGAAAAACGATTGCGATTATAGGAGTTTTTCTTTTCCCTGCTTTTGTTATTATTCTCTCTTTTCATCAGTAAATGAAAGTCGCTGATAAAAAAAATCAGAACATTTACTCCTTGTCCCCCTTCACAAAACGAACACTTGTTCTTATAATGGTTCTAAAGGAGTGATTATCCATGAAATATTTGAATGACGAATATCAAGACCGGGGTATGAAAAAATGGGCGGGCTTTTTCTTATCTGAACACACAGCTGAACAGGAAAAAATTCAAAAAGGATTGGCTCACATCAATTCCCCAAAGCCCCAAATGTCCGAACAAGAGATTGGCGAGGTGCTTCAAGTGGCTAGATTAAAAAATAAGTCCGTTGCCATCCAAATCGAGGCCATCGATAACGAAGGTAATTATTACGATTAATATGCCACTGATGACGGTGATTTGATTTTTCTTTCCTAAAATACACCTTTGCATGATTTTTTCCTCCTGTTTGTTGTTTGTAATGTAAGTCTACTGGATTGAATCAGATTAAGAATTGATCCTCATCAAGAAGTGGTTTTCCTTCGAAAATAGTTTTTCACTGCGCGGTCTTTTTTGTTTTACTCTTTCGTATAACTCTATGATAGCTCCTTTATTGTTTTTAATAATTGATGACAATCAAGTTTGAATAAACGATTTTTAGCATGTATTTAAAATAGATAAAGCTGATAATTTCTGAACAGAAATTATCAGCTTTTTTGACGATTTAGGCTTTCGCCAAGGGTAAGCTTCATTCCCTACAGATACAAATTTAAAAAGCTGTAGATATTCGCTCACCCTTTCAGCTAATATCATGATGCAGTCTAACAAGCACCACTTAATTCCGCTTTTGTTTTTTCGGACCCTAACAACCGCAAGCCGTTTAAGATGACGAGGATTGTGGAGCCCTCATGGAATAGTACTCCTAAAGGAAGTCCCAGAACGCCGAACATATTTAAAGTAATCAAGCTGACAATAACAGCGATGGAGAAAATGACATTTTGAATAATGATTTTATTTAATTTCTTGCTTAGCTGATAGCTATAAAACAATTTAGACAAATCATTCTTCACTACAACGACATCAGAGGATTCCATTGCGACTGACGAGCCACTTCCCATCGCAATTCCGATATCTGCATTCGCTAGCGCGGGCGCATCATTGATCCCATCGCCAATCATCCCAACAACGTCTTCTTTTCCTTGGCTTTTTAAGACAAAATCTATTTTATCTTCCGGTAACATGGAAGAAATATAGTCATCTACCTTTACTTCCTTTGCAACCTGTGCCGCAACCTTTTCGTTATCTCCCGTTAAAAGATAAACCTTGATGCCCTCTTTTTGGAAATCCGCAACCGTACTCGCTGACTGCGGACGAATTCGATCCCGGAGTGAGAAGTAACCGACGACTTCATTTCCCTTCGCTACAAATATGGTCGTATCGCCTTTTTCCAGTAGCTTTTCAAACTGATCAAATTTATCATATTGCTTAAATGCATCCGGTTTTCCAACTAGGATTGCCCCTTTTTTAATTCCCGAACCAGCAATTTCTTCAATCGATTCCGCTTGATTCACTTGTGCTAAGTTAATCTCTTTAAAGGCAGAAACAATTGCTCTTCCGATTGGGTGACTGGATTGTTGCTCCATATAAATGACTTCTTTTAACAGCTCTTGGTCCAAATGATAATCGACCACTTGGAAGTCGCCATACGTCAATGTTCCGGTCTTATCTGTATACAAAATATTCATTGTACTTAACGCTTCCATTGCGGCTCCACCTTTAAATAAGATACCGTTTTTGGCTCCATTACTTATCGCGCTTAACGTAGCCGGTGTAGCTGATGCCACCAATGCACATGGACTAGCCACTGTTAAAAGTACCATTCCACGATAAAATGCTTCTTCTAATGGTAGGCTTAGGAAATAATATAGAAAGAAGATGAAAATAGGTACGATAATTAAAACGCCAATCACGTACTTACTTTCAATACGGTCTATAAACTTTGCGATTCGAGAAGGTTTGTTTTGTGCTTCTTCAACCATCCGGATAATATTGGAAAACATGGTTTGATTCAGTGTCTTGTTTACTTCTATATGAAAAACATTTCCTTCATTAATCGTTCCGGCAAAAACTTCCTCCTCTAACTCTTTTTCTACTGGGACAGACTCACCCGTTAAAGCCGCTTCATTCACGATTGCATTTCGGTCGATCAAGCCATCAATAGGGATTTGACCACCCTTCGATACCACGACAATGTCCCCAATAACTAACTCTTTCGTAGGGGTAACCACTACATCCCCATTTTCTTTTAGCACTTGGGCTGTGTCGGGTACTTGCGCCATTAATTCTGAAATCGCGCTGGTGGATTTGTTCGTTGCATAATCTTCCAAAACTTCTGCAGCAGCAAAAATCAATAGCAACCCCGCTCCTTCAGACTCAAAATCAATGATTACTGCACCAACTGCTGCCAAAACCATTAATAGGTCGACATTTGGTGAGCGATCTTTAATCGTTTCAACAACAGCATGTTTTGCCGCATAGAAGCCTAAAAAGAAAATTGAAATATAAAATAGTATGGAACTGTATGCATCATTTATTGGGATAAAGATAAACCCTAAGATTGTAAATAAAACACCGACAACTAAAAATTGTCCTTGCCTACTTTTTGTTAGATACTCAACCATTTCTAAAACCTCTTTCTTATTTTTTGTTTTTTTGCTTACCAATTATTACAAATCCATTTCACCTCATCTTTTCACTCCCCTTTATTTAGAAATATATATATAAAAAAGGGCACACCTATAGAACAGAATTAACTGTCCCACAGGTATGCCATTATTATTTACATACTCTGCTGCCGCAAAAATTGCAGCCCGGCTGCATGGACCTTTTATATGTCCACCGCCTGTTCAGATCACAATGAATATAACCAACAAACAAAATCTGTTATATTCCAAAGCTTTCATTATTTAGTTTTAATATGCTTCATTGATTCTCATGTGACTATTATAACAAATTTTTTTTTGAATTTCAAATCGCTTTCCCATTATTTGAACAGGGTAGAATAGCAATCGCAGCCATAAGCTTTGTGGCGGATCGAAGTCTAGGAAATGTATGCTTCCTTAGTTAGTTCATAAAGTTTTATTTCCACTTTTTTAAATAATTTTTGATATTCTTCTCCCATTTTTTGGTAAATTTCTAATAATTGCATCAATTCTTTTTTTTATTGGATTTGTCAATTTAAGCTAAACA
This sequence comes from Jeotgalibaca arthritidis, assembly GCF_011100465.1. NCBI lineage: Bacteria > Bacillati > Bacillota > Bacilli > Lactobacillales > Carnobacteriaceae > Jeotgalibaca > Jeotgalibaca arthritidis. The sequence continues at coordinate 1,222,040 of NZ_CP049740.1, read as the reverse complement.
AAGTAGATTCATCTATGTAACTCAAAAATACTTCTAGTGGCGTCCAGTAATCAAATGATTTTCGTGAGATATATTTCGTTTGTTCGCAACCGAGGATTTTTCTTTATCGTTGATAGCTGAAATGTGTACTATACCCCACTAACCGATTTAAAGTGCGTCATAAAAATGATTAAACAAAAAAATAAGAATACAACATCGGTATACACCCATGCTTTCTTTCCAAACATTGCTTTTTTTATAAAAAATAAATCTCCTAGGACAAAGAGAAATCCGAACATTAAAATTAATACAGATTTTTCAGGATTTAAAAGGAACAAACACAGAAAAACAACTATTAATGGTAATATAAAAAAGTATATATACCTATTCCCTAATTCCGGCGATAATTTGTTTTTTCTCATTTTTTATAAAGCCCTATACTATAAAAAAATGATTGAGCCGAGACTCAATCATTTGTCTAGTTTTACTTATAATCTACAAAGAGATAGGCTTCACCATTGATTTCTTCGCTGTATTGGCTGAGATTCAAGAGCACAATCGTTAATTTTACCTCTTCATTCTCATAAATCAGTGTCATTTCGGATAAGGCGACTTGCTCTTTCGTTGTTGTTTCTTCCAATACGGCATCCATATCTTCAGCTGTGTTAGCCTCAATCAACACATTGCCATCTTCATCTTTCAATTGGATGTTAAAGTAGTTTTCATTGTCTGCTGTCATTACAAAGAGATGGTTATTCAGCAAGTTGACGTTAACGTCTTCTGTGGTCGTAAAGCTGATATAGTTCCAATAATCCATGCCGCTGATCTCTAGCCCGATTGATTCGGTCATATTGAGGTAAGCGTAACGGTTGTTATCAGATGTTGGCGTATAACTACCGTACTGCATTGGGAATCCGAAAACACGCTCAAAATCTGCATACAATGAAAAGTTCTCTGGCAAATAAGTCACGCGGTCAATCTCACCAAACATTACTAAATTATCCAAGCTTTTCGAAATAATAATCCGATCTGTTTCAGAAACATCTTTTTTCGGTTGAATGTCTCCGTCAACTAACATGTCATTTTCAATTAAAGTTGTTTCTAAGCGATTTAATTGGCTGTTTCGCGCCACCGTAAAGGCATCAATCGGCGGTGTAATGGAAATTAATCCTAGCACCAACAATACAATTGCAATCCAACCGTTTTGGTGCGGTTTAAAGAAACTAAAGACTATACTCGAAAAAACAGCAAATAGTCCAAACAAAATGACATAGTAGCGACCGTAAGTGATACCCATTTCTTGAATCTTTAAAATACTAGAAAGGGTTTGGAAAGCGACAATTGGTAACATAATTTTAGGAAAAATCTTTCTAAACCAACTTGCAAAACGATGGTCAAGATTACAAGTCAATAAGTAGACGACGATAACGACAATGGCGTAGCTGACTAGCATCGGTTCGAGTAAATTGTCTGTCCAGAACTCGCCACTAATATTGAGAACAACATAAAGGAGGAGAATGACTGTGTAAATCGCAGTCAAAGGAATGACAATGTAAACCAACAGTATTTCTAAAAAGCGTGGTACGTGATAGGTTTCTTCAGAATCTCGCTCGTCGTAGTAAGGAATCATGCCGAGGAAATAAATCGGTGCAAATAACGACCAAATGATATTCATAGCATGACTGACAGCGTTAGTTGGAACTGAGAATAGTAAATTATCTACAGTCAAAATAATAGCTGCCGTCCCAATCGTTAGAACCAGCGAGAACAATAAAATCGTTAGAATAGATTTGAATATGGCCAGAAAATGTTGATGGAAAAAGAGTTTTTCATTTTTGGCTGTTGGAATCCAGATAAAGGCAATGAAGAGTGCAAAACTAAACACCCCACTCCTAATAAAGTAAATATAGTCGTAAGAATCCCATCTCACTAAAGTAAAGTAGTACAGGGCTGTTAATAAAACAGAACCCGCCAGTAATACCCAGCGCTGGGTCGTTTTTCGATAAAACCGTTCATGAAGTTGTTGAGCTACAATACTTAAAACCGCTCCACTAACAAATGTAAAAATAAGTTTACCATATTGTAAATCGTAAGAGCCGATTTCCAGAGCCGTTAATGTTGCAATTCCAATTAACCATAAAATTGTAACAGGATAGCGAACAAATGCCTGCCCTATGCCACTAAAACTTTTTTTCAACCGATTCCAGAGTTCCATTTTCACCACTCCTTACTGAAACTTTTCTTCTATCTTTATTATACTACTATCCACAAAGACAAGATAGTATGAGCTCACTCTTAGTTGTTTCAAACATTTGTTTGTTTTTTAAGCAGTTATTTTTCTCTTTCTATATCTTTGTAGCTTTTAATTATCCTTATATTATTAAACTCTCTGTCTTCTTATTTTTATTTTCACAAATGCTTTAAAATACAACCCTTGTCATAACGGCTATAAAACAGCTTGTTTTCACTTAATCACCTCTAAATTTAATTATATCCTAATATATCACTACTTTATTTCTACGCATAAACAAAATTTTTGTTTATTTTTTTAAAGATAGGCATCTTTTTATTTGTTTATCTATTTATTTATGGTAGACTAATTTCTGGTGAAAAATTCTTTATCATGGGATTTATATAAAATGTACCTTATTGTGCAATTTTTTCTTCTTTTTTTGTATTAAAGAGGGGAAATTACTAGACATTTTTTAAAATTACTATATGATAATGGGTAGAATATCTATCACTCAGTCAATTTAAAATAAATATTTGTATATATTTCGTTAATCAATAAAATGGTTAAAAATCTAGAGGAGGACCACTATGTATACGATGTCCAATATCAAAAACCTATCCTTAAAAATCGTTTCTGCAGAAAAGAATACGATTACTGCGGATCAATCAACAGCTTTTCAAAAATACCCTTATGTTAAAATTGTCTTTATCAACAATGGCGAAGGCTTGCTAACATTTAAAGATACTTCTGAAAAAGTTGGACCAAATCAAATCGTTCTATTAAATCCTAATATTGATTACTACTGGGAATTGAATCCTAGCCAATATTTAGAAGTTACTGAAATTGGGGTTCACGGTCTAGAGTTTTCTCATATCGGAGAAGCAGAACATGACTTTACATTCTATAAATACGATCGCACAGATACAGATAGCGCTCTATTTACAGAATTATTAATAAAAGAGCTAACAACTAAAAAACCTGGCTCTGAAGAAATTGCGAAACGTTATATTGAGATCATTTTGATTCAATTATTGCGTAACGAAGAATTCTCAATTCGCAACTCATTGAATAAGAAAAACCATAAGGAAATCCAAACTGTTAAGAACTTTATGAAAGTAAACTACCATAAAAACATTACCTTGGATGACCTTGTAGAATTAGTTCATATCAACAAATTCTACTTAATCCGTATTTTCAAACAAGAAGTGGGTATGTCACCAATTGATTACCTCATCCACATCCGTATTGATGAAGCACAAAAAATGCTTCGCAATACAAACATTGCGATTGCTGATATCGCACACTTAGTTGGATTCCAATCACCATCACACTTCTCTAAGACATTCCGTGAATTATCTAATATCACGCCGTCACAATATCGTCGCCAAGGCAATATGCCTCCGACACCACCACAAGCATAATAAAATAAAAACACGTTGCCGCAGCAACGTGTTTTTTTAACGTCTTTCTTCTATAAAGTGTTGCAGAACAACAGCATGATTCCGTTGCTTATCTTTAGCCGCATAGATTAAGCTGACATCCCCTTCTTCGAGAGCATCTATAATAGTCGTAACGGCTTCATTATCCGTCAATTCATCTTGGTACTTTTCACTAAAGGTTTCGAAACGCTCTTTATCTTCATGAAACCATTTTCGCAAATCGGGAGTTGGCGCAATATCCTTTAGCCAATCATCCAACTGTGCCTCCTCCTTCTTAATGCCTCTTGGCCAGAGCCGGTCAACTAAAATGCGTCTGCCATCCGCTTGATCATAAGGGTCGTAGATCCGTTTTACCTTTAACTGAGTCATTGTTCATCTTCCTTTCAGTGTCATGTTATAATAAATAAACCTAATGATAAAGAAATAGAGAGGACTACTACTATGATTCGTCACGCAAGAGCTGAAGACAGCCCACTATTATTTGATTTATTACTGGAAATTTTTGAAGATATGGAGCTCCCTATTTTAAAACAACTGGCTCCTCAAACCTTTAAAAACGTCATGGTTTCCTGTATGCAAGAAGATTTCTACCGCTACAGTTACAAAAATGGCATTGTTTTAGAAGAAGATGGTGTCATTATGGGCTGTTGCTATGGCTATAAAGGCGAACTCGAGCAAGCCTTAAATCTACCCTTCCAACAGGCACTTGCCTCATACGGTATGGAAGACGTTTTGTTATTTCCCGATGCAGAAACCTTTTCGGGAGAATGGTACTTAGATTCTTTAGTCACAGCCAAAGACCAACGCGGCAAAGGAGTCGCTGGTAAATTACTAGCAGCTTTGCCTACTTTTGCCAGAGATGCTGGCGAATCCGTCATTGGTTTAAACTGCGATAAAGTAAATGACCGCGCTCGCCATGTTTATGAAAAAAATGGCTTTGTTGCACATTCTGAACTTACCCTCAGCGGCCATCTATATGACCATATGCAAAAAGCGATTGATTAACGAGACAAAAAAGCCTGCTAGCAGGCTTTTTTTGATGTCGTAATCGAAAGCATTAGGGTTGAATCATACCTTCAACGACTTGATGAGCATGGCGCATCAGCATTCCGGCCGTATTATTGCCATGTTGAATACCATGAATCAATTGCCCATGAATATACAAATTAGTGATGATGCCGTAGCGTTGACTAATTGCTCGTAAAGAAGGCCATTCAACTTGAACACCACCAAATTCTTCCGATTGAATCAATCGATTACTCAACATCTGGGTAATCAAAGGCGATTGGTCGGTCGCTAAACTAACCCTTTTCTCTTGTCCGCTCGCATTAATTAGATAATCAACTGCTACCCACTTACCATTTGCCAAAACGACTTCGAAATGCTCATCATCCACAAAAACTTCCCTCATACCACCATAAACTGCAATCTCGCCACTCTGCCATAATTGGACTAAATCCTCTACCGACTGACGTGGCATGGGACTGCGAATCGTCTCAAACTGCACACTGTACTCATTTAAAAATCGTTGTTTATCAGTATCCCTTAAAGCTAGCCAAAATTCAGGCAGCATATCATCCAGCTGATGCAGAATAGCTTGGACCTTCCCTAAGTCCCCACTATTTTCTAGCTGCTGAGCCAATTGCTCTCGGCTACCTTGTCCAAAGTCTTCAAAGACAGACTGCCAATCAATTTCTTTTTCTGCACACTCTTTTTTAAACCAATCAATTAACATATCAAGCCTTATAAAGCCATCACCGCGCGCTTTTTCATCGGCCAGCCGTTCAGCTGTTAAATAAGTCATCTCATACAGTGGTTCACTACTACGAACCGAAGAAAAATGACCCGATTGAGAAAAGAAAGACAGTTTGACGGTTGGATCAGATGCTCGTAAAACCCGCATCATATCAATAGCTGTTAAGCTCGTTCCTATCACCCCAACACGTTTACCTTGCGGGATATGGGCTAATTTTTCCTGAACCGGGTAAGGATGGTAAATAAAATGAGGGTGTCTCTTCAAATGGTACGGATCTTGATACGGCAAATGTCCCGTACAAAGGTGGACACAATCAACTACATAATTGCCACTTTTTAACTGTACACGGAAGCGGCCATCCCCCAAGCGATCGATTGCTTGGACATCTTCTTTTATTATCGTCGGCTGGCAATACGAAACGGCAGCATCTAGCTTTTCTTTCAAATACTCGCCGTACCAAGTACGAGGCAGGTGTTTGTGTTCCGCATCTACGACTGCTTTGTTCGTTTCCGCCCATTTTGTAAAGTCAGCTGGGTCGTCTTTGTCCAAACTCATCGTTCTTGCAGTTTGATTCAATAATAATAATTCAGAATCAGCTTGATAAGGTAAACCTGTACCGAATGTCTGACCGTCAAAAAGTAGAATATCCCACTCTTTAGTCATTTGTTGGTCGGCCATAGCAGACAGAACACTAATACCAGCTACACCCATTCCAATAATGGCTACTTTCATCGGTTCACCTCACGTTTAGCAGGGTAAACACACTCAAATTGTTCGCAAACCACTAGCATTTCTTCTGAAAAACTTAAGTCATAATCAACCAAAAGATCTGTAAAAAAGCGTTGATGGACTGCTCGCCAATAGGCCAATGTGCGATCGCCTTCACCTTCTTGGTAAGCAATCTCTGCTGGTACATCTTTAAACGGATAAACCGTAACTGTCACTAGTCGAATAATGCAGACAGCTTGGTCACTTGAATCTAAGATGATATGCCACTCCCCGGCTTTAGGAAGCTCTTCCTTTTCAATTTCATATAAGCAATGCGCAGAAGACGTTGCTGTTTTGATGCCACTTAAGGTTAACTGAGCCAATTCATCAGGAATGGCACCATATTGCCAAGCTTGATAGTTTTCATCTTTGTAAGCTGGCTGCTCAGTAATAAAGGCTTGCCACATTTGTTTTTCGTTCATACTCGTTCTCCTCGTCTCTGTTACTCTTTATAACTTTACCATCATCTTATCGATAGTCAATTAGAGAACAGCAAGAAGAAAATGGCAGAGCTATGAAAGTTGCTTAGTGACTTCCTTCAAAAAAGCATTGCAGTCTGTTTGAACGACTAGATCAAAACGTTTCATATCAGCAACCGTCGTTTGATTAATTAAAACTAAATGCTCACCTCGAAAATCATCGATTAAGTAAGCAGCAGGATAGACATTTAAACTGGTGCCAACAACAATCAATAAGTCTGCTTCCCGGATAGCTTTGGAAGCCTCCTCCATGACCCTTTCATCTAAACGATCGCCGTATAAAATCACTTGCGGTTTTAGTCGTTGGCCCTTTTCATCAACCGCAATCCCTCGTTTATCCCAGCGCAAAGCGTCACTCGAAACGGCTTGGCCCGTTTTGGCATCTTGCCATTTCGTAGCGTTGCCGTGAACGGCCAAAACGTGTTTATTGCCTGCCTTTTCGTGTAAGTTATCAATATTCTGCGTCACAACGGTGACTGTTTTACCACTATCTTCTAGCTGTTTGAAGAAGAGGTGTCCGGCATTGGGTTCTGCATCTGGAAAATCCAAAATCGTTCGGAAATTTTCAAAGAATAATTCAGGTTGCTGCTTAAAAAAAGGCACACTCAGTGCCTCTTCCCCACTATAATGCTGGCCGCTCAGTTGGTCAAAAAAGCCACCCGCTGAACGAAAGTCAGGAATCCCGCTAGCCGTAGAAATGCCCGCACCAGTGAAGCCAACAATTCGCTTGGCAGATTTAATCAGTTGAACAAGTTCTTGAATATCTTTTTGCACAGCATTCACCCTTCCTAACGCCAGAATTTTTGGTGATCAGCTTTATCATGTTGGTTAAAGGCGATCATTTCTTTTAATAAATCATATGGAATAGCTTGATCAAATGGTAAACGTACTAAGTTTTGAGTATAAGACAAGCCCCGTTTATCGAACTCATCTTTAAATTGATTAATCCCTGCCACTTCTGGCGCAACTGCAAGATGATGTTTCGCCACACTAAAGCCAATAATATAGGTTCCATGATCGGTAAACATCGGTTGGTTCCATTTATATTCAGCTTTTAGATTAGGGAATTCGGTCATAACCCAGTTTAATAATTCTTCCACATGCTGGCGTTGTTCAGCTTGTGGCATTTTATTTAAAAAGTCCTGATAAAGTTCCATCTGTATCGCCTCAACTTTCAGTTTTTCTTTCATTAAAAAAGGCCTCAATCCTAAACCTAGTATGAGGCCTCAGTGCTTTTATTCGGATAATAAAGTATGGCCGCTTGCATCCTCACGGGTATGATGAATCGTTCCTTCTGCATATTCTGGAATTGAGTAAATCGTATACAGTTTCAATGGCCGGCCACCCGTGTTAATAATATTGTGCCACATATTTCCGGGAATGAAAATAGCGTCATTGGTTGTGATTGCCCGCTCATAGGTAAATTCATCAGGGCTTGGACCCATCCGGCACACTCCTTGGCCGTCTTCAATACGCGTATACTGGTCGATATTGTGGTGGACTTCAGTGCCTGCTTCTTCATTTTCTGGGATAGACATAATTAAAGCTTGAATGTGATTACCAGTCCAAATGACTTTGCGATAAGAGTCGTTTTCCATCACTAATTCCTTAAAATCAATAACAAAGGGTTGTTGGTCTGTTTCCTTGAATGATTCAGTCATGACGATTCCTCCTCAACTTATCTCGTTACTTCTATTATATATGAAAACGCTACCAAAATAAAATCTAAAAAAACCCCTACTACGAATAGTATGGTTTTTTCGCTTTATGAATAAATGTGGACGTTGAAAGCTAAAAATCACTTTCAACATCCACATTTTATCGTTTTAAGGAAGTTGCAAACTAAAATCCATTTTCAACTTCCACATTCATCTCAATTTATTAGAGTAATTCTTTTCTTAATTCAGCTCCTGATTTAGGAGATAGGTAAGCTGGGGCGATATCAAAAACAGATTTCGCGCCGTATTGGCCTTCTTGATCTAGACGGTAAGCTGCTCTCGCGTAAGCAATAGATGCTGCCGCTGTAAACTGTGGGTTGCTACCCAAATCTAAGGCAAACTCATAAACAGCCATTGTTTGGTCATCTGTATAGCCTCGGCGGATTACACGACCACCATGCGGCATGCCTTGATGATCTCTATAGTAGTCTGCTTCATCAATAAAATGAACCTCTGTCTCGTAACCATCAAAGTAATCTTTCATCGTTTTAATGGTTTCTGAGATTGCTGTTAGATCAGCTCCTGCTTCTGCTACTACATAACACACGCGTTTGTGAGATGACGTTTTAGTGTAAGCAACCTCTTCACCTTCTTTGATCGCTTCAATTAATGACTCATTCGGTATGGTGTATTGAACACCTAATTTAACACCATTGACACGTCTAATCGCATCACTATGGCCTTGGCTCACGCCACTTCCCCAAAATGTATAGGTATCGCCTTTAGGTAAAACAGCCTCTGCTACTAAACGATTCAGTGAAAACAAACCTGGATCCCAGCCTGTTGCAATAACCCCCACATTTTGATGCGCCTTCGCTAATTCGTCAATGACATCAAAATGGGCTGGAATTTCTGCATGGTTATCGTATGCATTAACCGTTGTAAATTGTTTTTGTAAAATTGGGGCCTGCTCAGGAATATCTGTTGCTGAGCCACCACATAAAATAAGTACATCTATTTGATCAGTCATGTTTTCTAGATCATCCATGTGAAACACAGCTGATTCACTATCGACCGTTTGCGGATCTCTTCTTGAGAAAATACCGACTAGGGTCATATCAGGATGAAAAGCCAATTCTGTTTCCACACCTTTACCCAAATTTCCGTAACCTACGATTCCAATTCTAATTGGATGATTGCTATAATTGCTCATATATGTCCCCTCTTTCTATCCGCTCTCTCATTAAAAATTAATTTTACCAATTAAATTATAATTTAGCAACTGATACTTTCAAATTTATTTGCCATTTATAAATGATGGTGCAAATAACAAGAATAAGGGGGAAAACAATGGCTGCCATAAAGCCATAACGTAAATTATCATCGAATAAAGACGATACACTGCCGACGATGGTTGGACCAACTGCACAACCTACCAAAGATAATAGTGGTAGCGGTGAACAAATAACTAACAGATACGATAATACGCATAAACAGCCACTCGCAATAACACATGGGATCATCGCTTGTTCAGCTGATCTAAAAGAAGCTGAGACTCTTTATCTCAGCTTCTGCCCACGCAAACCGATTACGCTTCTTCGGTAAATTGGGCTTGGTACAGATCTTTATAATAGCCACCTTTAGCCAAAAGCTCGTCGTGACTACCAATCTCTAAAATATTTCCTTGATCAAGCACTAAAATCTTATCCGCATTTCGAATCGTTGATAGGCGATGTGCAATCACAAAACTCGTGCGCCCTTCCATCATTTGTAAGAAAGCAGACTGGATTTTTTGTTCAGTCAGCGTATCAACAGATGACGTTGCCTCATCCAAAATCAGCATATCCGGATTCGAAATCATTGTCCGGGCAATCGTTAATAACTGGCGCTGACCATCAGAAATCTTCAGCCCACTGTCTCCTGCCTTTGTATCCAAACCTTCTGGTAACCGAGATACAAAGTCGTACATATAGGTTTTCTTCAAGGCATCATAAATCTCATCGTCGGTCGCACTTTTACGACCATAGCGTAAATTCGCACGCAATGAGCCTTCAAATAGCCATGTTTCTTGAAGCACCATCCCGAAGCTTTGGCGCAAACTATCTCGCGTTAATTCACGGATATCCGTGCCATCAATTAAAATCCGACCGCTATTGAGTTCATAGAAACGCATCAGCAAGTTAATTAAAGTTGATTTCCCAGCTCCCGTTTTACCGACAATTGCAATAGTTTCCCCTGGCTGAACTGACAAACTAAAATCTTCTATCAGCTCTTGGCCTTCAACATATCCAAAGTGAACATGTTCAAACGATACCGCTCCTTTTGCCCCAGTTAACACTCGGGCATTTGTCGCGTCAGGTTCTTGTGGGGCTTGTTGGAGAATATCATACGCTCTATCCAAACCAGCAATGGCTAACTGTAGCTGAGTGGTGATACCTGAGAGCTCAATAAAGGGCTTAGTAAACTGGCTAGAATAAATAGTAAAACTAGAAATCACACCAATCGTTACACCATAATTACCATTTAAAGCGAGAACACCACCGACAAGACCAACTGAAAGGTAAGCTAAATGGTCAACGACACGTGATAACGGATTGGTTAAGGATGACGAAAACTGTGCTTTTTGACCATCAACGTACAAACGTTGGTTAATCCCTTCAAACATCTGCTGTGTTTTGTCTTCTTGTTGGAAAGCTTTAACAATCTTTTGATTACGAATACGCTCATTAATAAATCCGCTTAGTTCACCTGTAATTCGCTGTTGATTACTAAAGTTCTGTTGTGAGGCACGCGCAACTAGCCACATTACCGTAAAAATAACCGGTGTCGCAATAAGAACAACGACCGTTAACCACGGACTTAAATACAGCATAAAAGCTAGCGCCAAAATCAAAGTCGATAAGCCGGAAAACAGCTGGATAAAAACAGCTGACACAGCGACTGACACATTATCCATATCATTCGTAAAACGGCTGACAATATCACCATGAGCGGTTTGATCATAATAGCTTAATGGCAAATGATTCAAGTGCTTAAAGGTATCCTTCCGCAATTCTGCTACCGATTGGTAAGCAATGCGGTTCCCTAAAACTTGAATCACCCATTGGCTAATGACCGTTACTAATAAAATACCGGCAAACAAGGCCAATACACGGTAAAGACCAGTAAAATCAACTTGATCCACACCGATCAGTAAATCAACCGACACACCAATATAATAGGTCATTAACACAACAGCCGCTCCACTGATCACGCCAAACAAGCTGGCAGCAATTAATTCTTTTGGATAGGCCAACAAATAAGGCCAAAAATAACGAAGTCCTTTGGAAGATAATTTTTTCATGTTATTTCTCCTCCTGTGATGCGACAAGCTCTTGATACTCCGCTGACTCTTCTAATAACTCATCATGCGTACCAGCAGCCAATAACCGACCACTGTCCATTAATAAAATACGGTCTGCTTTTTGTAAAGAGCGAATCCGTTGCGAAATAATAATAACGGCGCAATCTAAATCACGCTTCAAGGCTTCACGTAAATATAAGTCTGTTTGATAATCTAGCGCCGACAAGGAGTCATCTAAAATCAATAAGGTTGGTTTAGCAATCAATGCTCGGGCAATTGTCAGGCGTTGGCGTTGCCCACCTGAGAAATTCTTCCCATTTTCCATGACTGGTGAATCCAATTGTTGTGGTAATGCGGAAACAAAATCGAAGGCTTGTGCCGTTTTTAAAGCTTGCCAACATTCTTCATCAGTGGCATCTTCTTTTCCCCACCGTAAATTATCGCGGATGCTACCACTAAATAAGACAGCTGTTTGCGGCACCATTGCGATGAGTTGGCGCAAATGATTCAGGTCCCAATCCCGCACGTTTTTGCCCATAAAGTAAACATCGCCGGCACTCGTATCATAAAAGCGCGGAATCAGCTGAATAAGGGTTGATTTCCCACTACCAGTTGGGCCTGTAATCCCCACTACACTGCCGTTAGCAACCTCAAAATTGATGTTTTCGAGTGACAATCCCGCTTCCTTGCTGTATCTGAAATCGACTTGTGAGAAAGAAACAACTGCCGCTTCTAGGTCAGGCTCAATTGAGTCAGCCAGTGGCGAAACTAAGCTTGGTGTTGTATCCAGTACCTCGTTAATCCGCTGAGCAGATGCAAATGCACGGGTAAAGGTCACTACTAGGTTAGAGACAACAATCAAAGCTAATAGCATTTGATTCATATAAGAAATAAGGGCTAATACTTCACCTTGCTGCAGGCGACCGTCGTTAACGGAAAAGCCACCAATATAAAGTAAAATCATAATGCCTGCATTCATAATTAAGGTGGTACTTGGCGACAAGAGAGCAGATAAATTGGCTACTTTTCGATTCACTTTAGCTAAATCATCTGTACTGTCGTTGAAGTGATTGATGTCGCTCTTTGTACGTGCGAAGGCACGAATGACGCGAACACCACTTAAATTTTGGGCAATCAGTTCATTTAAATAATCTAAACGTTGCTGAACGTTTTTATATAACGGAACGGAGTACCGAATAATTAAAAAGAGCACTAAGCAAAATAGTGGGAGTGATAATAAATATAAAAAGCCTGTTTTAGCATCGATAATAAATGCCATCACAACGGCTCCCACACTTAAGAATGGCGAACGAACGACTAGTCGAATCAACATTGCCAATGCCAATTGCATTTGGTTGATGTCGTTAGTCATACGCGTAATTAATGTGTCTGTCCCAAATTGATTTAAGTCTTCATGAGACAGTGTATTAATTTTTTTCATGAGTTGGTTACGCAACTCTGTTCCAAATCCTTGAGAAGCAATCGAGGCAAAATACTGACAAATCGCTGCGCAAATACCGCCACATGCTACCATCACTAGCATTAAGCCTGCCATTTGCCAAACAGTCGTGATATTTCCCTTCGCTACCCCATCATCTATTAGCTTTGCCATGAGTAATGGCAACATTAGTTCAAGAACTGCTTCTAAAAACTTAAAGACCGGCCCTAAAATGACCTGTCGTTTATAATTCCGTGCATACCGCAATAAACCTACCATTTGTTCACATCCTTTACTCTACTGCCTTTCATTATAGCGCAAAAAAGCCCCCTAAGACTATAAACAAGCCTTTTAAAAGTGACGCTGATGGCATGACTGTGCGATACAGCTAAAAAAATCATTCGGCTTTATCGAACATTCAAACCCAACAAAAAAAGGATTGAGCGCGAGGCTCAATCCTTCTTACTAGTCTATATAAGGAATGACGGCTTTTTTATTTTTCCACCACTGGTATGCCGCTGCTATGGTTAAAATCACAGCGTTAGCTAAGGCAATCGCTACTAGAGTTTGGCTTTCTCCAAAGGTTTGTAGCTCTTGTGATATACCGAAGAATGCCCAAGCAATTGGCAAGGTGAAGGCTGCATTTTTGACTTGTAATAACACACCAATCGCTAGGAGTAACGCTACTAGCATGATGATCATTGCCCATGTATCGTAAGTCATACCAAAGCCATCCCAGTTCATTTTCACTAAGTAAGCTGCCACATTAACAACAGAGGCAATAATTAGCCAGCCAGTGTTCAAGCCGAATGTTAATGGCAATAGCCAACGCTTCGAACCATCAAGCTTCAATAGTTTTTTCAAAATCAATGCCAAACTGATCACATAAATAAAAATAAAGACGGTTGATAAACCAATCACAATATAGGAAAAACTGACAATCCACAAGATATTCGCTGCCAATGACACCCAGATTAAAGGAGAGAGACTATGAATGGCTTGCTTATAATAACGATCTTCGTGACGGACAACCATTACAATAAAACTAAAGAGTAATAAGCCGTAAATTAAACTCCAAATACTAAAGGTAAATCCAGCAGGTGTAATGAGGGTATGGTATCGGTCGGAAACTTCTGCTTGAGACGAACCGTTTATAAATCCAGTCGCTCCTAGAACATTGACAATGAGAGCCAATATAAAGAGGGCTAAGTTTGCCCATGCTTTCTTCTTAGTGTCAGTCATATCGATCATCCTTTCCATTCCTTAATCGCTGCTTAGTCGTTTACTTTTTTCAATTGCTGCTGTAAGGTTTCCAGCTGATCCATCAAGCCAATGATATCCAAATCCATCAGTTGAAAGCCTTCTAACTGTTTTAAAATCGATAAGTTAATCGCTGGCTTTTCGTTAGTTGCTTGTTCGGTTACAAAAACGAGGGTGGCACGTTTATCGGTATCGTGGGTCTTCTTTTCAACCCAGCCATGCTCTGTCATTCGTTTTAGAATCGGATTTAAGGTTCCAATTCCCATTCCAGTTCGTGAACCAATATCCGTCACTGCGACCCCATCTTTATCCCATAACGCAAGTAAGACAAGGTACTGTGAAAAAGTTAAACCAAAAGGCTGCAAGGCCTGACTGTATAATTTTCCCAACTCGCTAGAGGCGCGGTAAAGTCGAAAACACAATTGGTCTTCTAAGCGCCGGTCAAATATTGAATCATCCATTCTATCACCGTTTCTTAAATTTTTTTCTGGCTTCTAACACAAGGCCCATCATTTTTACTTCGGGCACATAATTCCTCAGCTGCAAGCAATTATAGTTGTTTTCACGCACGCTATCTATAATAGCATGATATAATTTGGCTGCAACATAAACAGGGAAACGACAGTCTTCATCAAAGCGGTCAATACGACCCCAAAAGAGTCCGTATCTTCTTTCTGCTTCCATGGCAATGCTTTCCCATAATTCAATAAATGACGGATTAACGCCATCCTCCATGAGCGCATCGGGGGTGCGGATATTATTTTGGACCTAAATACGGTTGATTGTTTTTGTTGCAACCTATTGAATAGGTTTGTTTACTTCTAGTGGACAAGAATTGGTATTATTCCTTAAGCTATTAAAGGAAGTGTTTTTCGAAAATCCATAATACTCATCCCACCTAAAGATAGCTTGATTCTTTCGTGATTGTACCAATGAAGATAGTTGTTTAAAAGTTGTATAAAGTGCTCAATTGACACATCTAACCAATTCTCATCGTAAAAGAATTCGTTTTTTAACCGCCCAAAAAAACCTTCACACGCAGCATTATCAGGCGTGCAACCTTTTTTAGACATAGAACGAGTTAAGTGATGCGATTCCATTCGCTCAATCCAACTTGGCCAGCGGTAATGAGCCCCTCGGTCCGAATGAACTATCGGGTTTTCACCTTCTTTTAGCGTTAAAACCGCTTGATCTAGCATCGAATTAGTCAATTCAGCATTAGGAGAAGCACCAATCGTCCAACTCACTATTGCACCATCGAAACAGTCTATCATAGGAGACAGGTAAACTTTTCCAGCAGGGAGACGGAATTCTGTTAGATCAGTTACCCATTTTGTATTGGGTTTACTGGCTGTAAAATCGCGTTCTAGGATGTTAGGAACTGCAGGCGATATTTCTCCTTTGTATGAACTATACTTCTTAATTTTAACGGATTTAGCGAAGAGATTTTCTTCGCGCATGATACGTTGAACAATTTTTTCTGAAAGAGTCATCCCTTTATGTTTCAGAGCAGTATGAATTCGGCGATAGCCATACCGCCGCTTATTCTTGTGAAAAATTTCAATTATCATGGTACGAGCCTTGCAATATTTATCAGGTAAAGCGAGTTGAGTGTGGTGATAACTATAACTGCTTTTAGGGATACTGACACAGGCTAATAATTCCTTTAACGGATAAAAAGGGCGAAGGGCATCAATCAGGAGTGTTTTCTCTTGATTGGTGAGTTCTTCTAGATGGATGCCCTGATCTTTTTTTAGTAGTTCACCCGCTTTTTCAAGAACGTCTTTTTGAATCTGAAGGCGGTGAACCTCTTCTTGAAGTTGCTTGACTTGACTTTTTAATTGATTAACATCTGTTTCCTTTGAGTCATTGACCATACCAAGCACGTCCTTGCCGAGCCACCGTTCTTTATAATTGTAGAGGGAATTTCGGCTAATACCTAGTTGATCCGCAATCGATTGTGCGGATGTGGTCCGAGTTACCAGTGCAAGAACTGCGGCTTCTTTTTCTTGTTGTGTTAAGTTTACCCCTTTTTTAATCAATTGGCGAGGTTGAGGTGCGCGCTCCATGATCCATTCTGTTAATAAGCCCCGGCTTGGATAGCCAAGTTTTCTGCAGGTACGTGAATAACACTTACCATGCTCAAGATAGTGGGTGACTGCTGCTTGTTTTTGTTCTTCGGTGTATTTTGGCGTTCGCGTCATCTCTTTTTGAACATCTCCATCCGTACGGTAAGCCTCTATCCAATCCCGAAGAGCCATACGCGAAGGATACCCCAGTTCATTGATGACAGCCGCATAAGATTCGTACTTCAAGTAAAGTTTGACGGCTTTTAATTTTTCAGCGTAAGCATACATAGACTTCCTCCTAATCGATTTGGTCTAAGATTTTGTCCGCATGCCCATCTATACGAATACCATAATGCAACAACAAATCAGATGGCAAATAAATACGGTTATTATCTCTAAAATCCTCGCCAACATCACGTAAAATATTCGTCAATTGCATCGCAATCCCTAAGGAAACCGCACTTTCTCTTAAGCTATCATCAATCTCATTATTAGCCGATAAAATCGGTAACAACATCAAACCAACAGAACCCGCTACATAATAGCTATATTCTTCTAGAGCAGATAAATCAGCCATCCCTTTGAAGGAGAGATCTCTCTTTTGGCCTTCCAATTGGTCGAAAAAAGGCGAAACATCCATTTTATAGCGTGTAAACACATCTCTTAACGCTCGCCACATTGGCTCGTCAGGCGTATGACCCTTGTCGAAGGCCTTTAATTGTTCTTCTAATTTTTGTAAATTTTTAATTTTTTCTGCCAAAGGATCATCAGAATCTACGGTGTCATCTGCTAGACGACAAAAAGCATAAATGGCATAGACTGCCCGCGCCTTTTCTTTAGGCAGCTGGGAAAAAGCCGTATAAAAACTTTTTGATGAAGCTTTTATAATCTTTTCACAAAATGCGTAGTCTTGCCTAAGTTGCCTTGATAACATCATGATGTCATTTCCTTTCTTAAGCATTATCGTCTAGCTTCAACTCATCCGCTGCAATCTTGCCAGATACTAAGACAATTGGTACACCTGCACCTGGATGGGTACTGCTTCCTGCGAAATAAAGATTCTCACAATTTTTCGCTTTCGCTTGTGGACGGAAGTGGTTACTTTGCAAGAGCGATGGCTGCAGACCGAAACATGCCCCATTATAGGCATTAAAACGATCACGGAAATCAAGCGGCGTAATCACTGACTCAGAAATAATCTCATTTTCAATATTCGCCATACCTGGTAAATGACTCACTGACTCAAGGGCCTTTTGACGGTAGTATTGAATGGTTGACTCATCGTTCCAATCATACTTAGCCGTTGCAAGATCAGAAACAGGAACAAGAACGTATAGGCCTTCTTTTCCTGCCGGCGCAACAGTTGGGTCGACTTTAGAGGCAGCCACAACATAAAGAGACGGATCTTCAATTTTTTCACCAGAGAAGACTTGGTCTAAGTTTTGATCAAGATCTTCTGAGAAGACAAAGGTATGAACATGCTCCAACTCCTCATATTTACGATCCATTCCTAAGTAAAGAATGAAACAGGAACAAGAGTAGTCCATCTTATCAATTTTTTCATCGGTATATTTGCCTTTTGCTTTTTGGTCCTTCACTAAGTTCTTCATAGCGTATGGGAAGTCAGCATTACAAATCACATAGTCTGAATGAACAGCCTCGCCCGCAACACTCACGCCTTTAGCTTGACCGTTTTCAATAATAATTTCATCAACTGGCGAATTCAGGTGGACTTTACCACCAAGTTCAATAAAGACTTTCTCCATACCTTCTGCCATTTTGTGCATACCACCCTCGATATACCAAATACCGTATAACAATTCAATCATCGGGATAATCGTATACAGCGATGGCCCATTATCTGGACTTACACCAATATAGAGAGTTTGGAAGGTCAGCATTTGCTGGATTTTTTTATCTTTTACAAATTTTGCAATCGAGTTGAGTTGGTTGCAGAATCAAAAGTCTTTAATTTTAAAGCTTGTTTCAACATGAATGGGTTGTAGATATCTTTATTGCTACGGAACGGACGCTGGATAAAGTGATCGACTGCTACTTGGTAGCGTTCATAAATACTAGACAAGTATTTCAAGAACCCACTGGCATCTTCTGGACTGACCGCCTCTAGCGTTTTCATCAATTGAACCAAGTCTGAAGATACATCAATATGTTCGCTGCCTTTATTAAAATAAGAGCGGTACATCGGATCCAAACGGTTCATCGGAATATAGTCGTCTGGATTTTTTCCTGCATATTCAAAAATTTCACGATACAAATCAGGCATCATGACAATCGTCGGGCCTAAATCAAAACGGAAACCGTCTTTTTCGATTCGGTGCATTTTTCCGCCAACCATGCTTTCTTTTTCATAAATTTCAACTTGATAGCCATCTTTTTGGAGACGGATGGCGCTGGATAACCCTGCAACCCCTGCTCCAACAACGATTACCTTCTTTTTCATCGATACTGTTAGTCACCTTTTTCTCAGTTTTTGTTTTTTAAGGTTTGTTTTATAGCTTCATCCTAAACTATATCGTGTACGATTCAAAGTGAAATGATTATAAAGTCAAAATAAATAGACAATTTTTTAAGAACAGGCTATGCTAGCCTTGAGGTGTTGCATATGTTATTAACTGTGAGAAAACGACTGCTTGGAACCATTCCTCTTTTAGAGGTCGTTTCAAAAGAAAAACGTAACCAAACATTACCACTGATTATTTACTACCACGGCTGGCAATCCGCTAAAGAACTAAACTTAACCCAAGCCCGTTCGCTAGCCAAACAAGGCTTTCGAGTTTTATTACCGGATGCCTACAACCACGGCGAGCGTAAGCAGGAGGTCTCTAAAGTCCCATCACTAACGTTTTGGCAAAGTATCCACGCCAACTTGATGGAATTTGGCTATATCGTCAATCATTTCCAAAAAATGAATTTAGCCAATGATCAAATCGGTGTCGGCGGTTTGTCTATGGGTGGCATTACTACTTGTGCCTTGCTGACCCATCATCCTGAAATTAAGGCCGCGGCTTGTGTGATGGGATCACCTAAACCCGTCGCCTACTTGGAACGCATTCGCCAACATGCCAGCCAATTGGGCCGCTATCTACCAGCTGACTTAGATGCGTTATTAAGCTGGCTTACTAAGTATGACTTGTCGCTCAATCCCGATACGATCAACGGCCGTCCGCTCTTCTTTTGGCATGGTCAACAAGACCATATTGTGCCTTACGATCATGTGGTTCGTTTTATGGATGACCATGGTGACTTGGAGAATATCAGTTTTGTCGATGAAGATGAAGGCCATCTCGTCCGCGGCGAAACGATGGAAAAAGTGACTCGTTTTTTTGTGAAAGAGCTTTTAGGGAAATAAAGAAGAGGCTGGGATTTTTTTATCCCAGCCTCTTCTTTATTGCTATTCAACTACTTCTGTATGGAAACAACGCACCATATGGTTAACCATGGTGTCGCCTAAATCAGTAAAGGTTGCAATGCCTTGTTTATGAATGGCTGTTTTAAAGCCTTCCGCATCTGCTCCCGCTACCGTTAAAAAGTCACAAATATCAGTTGTTACACCAACGACATGAACTTTTTCCACTTCTAATTGGCGTAATTGATCAGCCAATCCCGTTTTGAAAAAGGCGTTGTAGTTTGTCTTTGCTTGGTAGTAGAGTTGGTCATGATTTTGATTAGAGTCAAACCAATCCTGCAACTCACCGTAAAGTTGTTGGCCGTAACTGCCCGTCACATTGTGGGCTGGCCATAAGTCAAAATGAGGATCATTTTCTTCATGATCATCCATCGATACGACAACCACTTGGCCGTTATCTAAAAAAGCCTGGGCTGTTTCTTTTATGTAGGAAACAATCGCTTGAGCTGGCTTACCAACCGTCAATGTGCCATTATCTGCCACAAAGTCATTACTCATATCAACAATTAATAGTGCTTCTTTCGCCATTTGGCTTTCACCGCCTTATTTTTTCTCAACCAATGCCTTCAACTTTTCTAAAGAGTCACTAAATCCTTCTGACTTTAGAAACACACGAATCCCTGTTTCTTCTTTTAATCGAAACGCTGCAAATTCTTCTTTATTTTCGTCTACAAAATGAAATTCCATAAAAGGTAAAATATGTTCGATCGTAACTGTGACAACTGTCTTTTCTTCCAGCTCGTTTTTTTCGTTTGGAAGTAATGTCACCGTTGCCGTTTTGCCTTCTTCAAACTTGTCCATTTCCCAAATCGATTCATTGTCAAACCACTGGCTTAATTTCTCTGGCTTTGTAATAGCATTCCAGACTTTACGCATATCACCATCAATTAATATCGAACGTTCGTGTGCTAGCTGTTTGATAGCAATCCCTCCTCAACAACCTTTTTCTTTCTACCTTATATAGTAGCACGATAGCCATCGTTTTTTAAATAGGAAATCTCTCATTTCCCTCTTTCAACCGATAAAAGAATGAAATAATGACAAAAAACCAACTTCAACCTGCTTTTTAGGCCTGAAGTTGCTCAAAACTGCTTACCGACCGACTTCGGCTAGGAAAATGATGCTGAAGTTGGTTTTAGAGGTTAAAATAAGGAAGTTGGGGCAATCGCCTCAACTTCCTTTTAAATAACGTTATTCCACTGTTACTGATTTCGCTAAGTTTCTTGGTTTGTCAACGTCATAGCCTCTTTGCAAGGTTGCATAGTAAGCGAGGAGTTGAGTAGGGACAACTGCGACAAGTGGTGCGAGTTCTTCATGGATATGTGGCAAGATAAATTGGTCGCCTTCTTGTTCCAATCCTTCCATGGCAATCACACACGTATTAGCTCCGCGAGAGCGTACTTCCTCAACATTACCGCGAGTGTGGCTGGCATTGCTTGCTTGCGTCGCTAAGGCTAAGACTGGTGTGCCTTCTTCGATTAGGGCAATGGTACCATGCTTCAATTCGCCGGCAGCGAATCCTTCTGTTTGGATATAGGAAATTTCTTTTAGTTTCAATGCCGCTTCCATAGCGACATAGTAGTCTAATCCGCGTCCGATATAAAAGGCATTTCTCGTATCTTTAAAATAGGTCTCAGCAAGTTCTTCTAATTGCGCTTTTTCATCAATGACAGTATCCATCGCTCTTGCGACTAGTCCTAATTCGTGAGCTAAGTCCCACTGGTTGTCGTGACCTTTTTGTCTGCCTAACACGTCAGCTAATATCGCCATAACAGTCATTTGAGCAGTATAGGCTTTTGATGAGGCTACAGCTATTTCTGGGCCTGCATAAAGCAATAAGGTATGGTCTGCTTCACGCGACAAAGTTGACCCTTGGACATTTGTAATCGTCAATGCTGGGTAACCCAGTTCTTTTACTTTAACCAACACTTGGCGGCTGTCTGCTGTTTCGCCAGATTGGGAGATAAAAATAAAGAAAGGTTTGCCAGTCAATAACGGCTGGTTGTATGAAAACTCACTTGCAATATGAACTTCTGTTGGGATCTTAGCTAGTGTTTCTAAATAGTGCTTACCTACCCAACCCGCATGATAACTTGTTCCACAAGCGACAATATGGATGCGGTCAGCTTCCATCATGGCAGCCAATAACACTTCATCCACTTCTAATTGGTTGTCTTCTCCTTGGTACTCTTGAATGATACGACGTAAAACAGCTGGTTGCTCGTCAATCTCCTTCAACATATAGTACGGATACGTTCCTTTTTCTAAATCAGATGCATCCACTGTTGCGCGGTAAGACGCACGCTCAATCGCTTCACCAGCGACTGTTTCAATTAAGACATCATCTTTTGTCAGCATGACAATTTCGCCGTCATGAATCTCAACATACTCGTTCGTTAGTTGCACACCTGCCATCGCATCACTGACAACCATATTGAAGTCGTCACCTAATCCGATCAATAATGGGCTTTTATTTTTAGCTGCATAAAGAACACTTGGATTTTCTGCATCAATCATCGCAAAGGCATAAGATCCTTTAACTACTTGCAAGGTTTTTTTTAAGGCTTCTTTAGCCCCTAATCCTTCTTTTTCCGACATTGCTGCAATAACATTGACAACAATTTCCGTATCGGTTTCCCCATACAAACGAACATCAGATAAATAATTCTCTTTCAACTCACGGAAGTTTTCAATGACACCATTATGAACTAAAGTAAAGCGGTTATTAGCTGATTGATGAGGGTGAGCATTGTCCACACTTGGCACACCATGTGTTGCCCAACGTGTGTGACCAATCCCCACGCTTGCTTCAATCTCAAAATCAACTTGCTCTGATAAAGCCGCAATACGACCTTTTTCTTTAAACAAATGACCTCTGCCGGCTGGATCTACCACATAAATCCCAGCTGAATCATAACCACGGTACTCTAATTTTTCTAATCCATTAACTAACGCATCTTGAACGGCACCTTGGCCGATATATCCAACAATTCCACACATAACAAAAAAACCTCATTTTCTATTCGATTTTTCTTCTGGGTGTGGGAATGCATCTTTGTAAGAAGGCAGCTTATGCGATCTCTTTTAAATGACATTCTGTAGACTACACAAACCTTGGGCTACCCGCCGAAACTTTCGATAAACCCAATCCTCGTCACTCAGTTTTCACTGAGCCTGGCGCTATCCATTATTAAACCAACGATCCTCCTTTTTTTTATCTATTTTTCCAGAAGCACTGTGAATTATATCCTAAATGAAGTCAATTAGTCAACATTCCATGAAAAACTTATGAAAGAAACAAAGAAGAGTAGCGAGAAGATATCCTCTCCCTACTCTTCTCTACTTCTTAGCCTTTATAAGCGACAACGCGTGCCTCGTATGGTGCCAACGTCATATCGCCCACTAGTTCTTCCTTCGTTCGAACATCTGTGACCAATTCTTGAACAGTAATGGTTTGCTCTTCTTCCGTGAAATTCATAATAAAAACATAGTGAGTATCTTCCGAAATTTGACGGGATTGAACAGAAACACCGCGTCCATGATCAACTGTTAATACTGCCTTCAAATCTAATTCTTCAATTAGCTCTGCATAGAAATCGCGTTGGAAGTCTGCCTCCATACGAGCACCAATATAATAAGCTGTTCCTTCACCAAATTGGTTTTTCGTCACAGCTGGTGTGCCTTTATAGAAATCAGCTTCATAGTGAGCTAATACATCTGCAGAATCAACGGATAGAACAGTTGCATAGTCGGTAATTTCGTAGTGCTTACCTTGATAAGCCAGTTGATTACGGTCACTTGGATAGAAGGTATCTGTTTCAAGTGGCTGGACACCAAAAACCTCTTGTAAATCTTTTGGCCAACCTCCTAGGTACGTTAAATCGTGTTCATTCACGACACCACTAATATAAGTCGTGACCAGTTTTCCACCTGCTTGGACAAATGCTTTCAGGCGACTGATTGTCTCTTCGCTCATCATGTAGAGCATCGGTACGACTAATAGTTTGTAGGCAGAAAAATCTTGTTCTTTTGTAATGACGTCTACTGGAATATCATTTTCCCAGAAGGCGCGGTAATGTTCCTGTGCTGTTTGTGGGTAACGTTTGGTTTGTAAGCCATAGCCTTGCGCATCGCCAAGAGCCCAGTGGTTTTCCCAGTCATATAAAACAGCTACATCGGCTTGTCGCATAGAGCCGGTAATTTCTGGCATATCGTTTAGTGCTTGTCCGACTTCCTTAACATCTTGGAAAACACGGTTATTCGTACTGCCATCATGATCAACAACAGCTCCATGCAATTTTTCAGAAGAGCCACGTGATTTACGCCATTGGAAGTACATAATGCTATCTGAACCATGAGCTAGCATCTGCATAGATGATAAGTAATGCATGCCTGGTCGTTTCGTTTTATTGACATTGTGCCAGTTTACCCCGCTCGGTGTTGATTCTAATAGTAAGAAGGGTTGGTTTTTCAATGAACGGTACAAATCATCTACGAAAGCGACTTTCATTGCTAAGTCAGCTGTTGTGTCCCAATCATTATGCCAAGCCGGATATGCATCCCAACTCATAACATCTACTTCCTTAGCAAATTGGCTGTAATCCAAGCCTTGGAAAGGAATTAAGTCATTACCATCTGCCATAAAGTTTGTCGTAATCGGAATATGCGGTGTCAGCTCACGCAATGGTTCAATCTCGCTCTTATAGAAATCAATGGTTTGGTCACTAACGAAACGGCGCCAATCTATATTCATGCCGTGAACAGCATTTTCACCAATTGGTGATGGCGATTCAATCTGTGACCAATCCGTAATCGTATGGCTCCAAAACGGCCCCCACCATGCATGGTTTAATTCATCTAAACTATTATTATAGCGGTTCTTCAACCAACCACGAAAGGCTTCTTGGCAGTAATCACAGTGACATTCGCCACCATATTCATTGGACACATGCCACATTAAAATTGCGGGATTGTCACCATAACGCTCAGCTAACAAACGATTAATCTTTTGTGTTTGCTGGCGGTAAACGGGTGAACTAAAACAATGGTTGTGACGCGCGCCATGCAATAACTTTTGTCGTTCTGCATTCACACGTAATACTTCTGGATATTTTTGAGACATCCAAGCTGGACGCGCCCCACTCGGAGTTGATAGTAAAACTTTTCCACCAAATGATGCAATATTTTCAATAATGTCATCCAACCATTCGAAGCGATAGACGCCCTCTTCTGGCTCTAAACTTGCCCAAGCAAACATCCCAATCGAAAAGGCATTGGCATTAGCCTCCTTCATGAGTTCGATATCTTGTGCGAGAATTTCTGGATAATCTAACCATTGATCAGGGTTATAGTCCCCTCCGTGCAACAAGTGCTGGGCAGCTGATACATACTTTTTTTCCATTTTTGTGATGTCCTTTCTACTAATCCTCTTATCCTTTTGTTCCACCTGACGTTAAGCCTGAAACAAAGTTCTTTTGTAACAATAAAAATACTAAAGCAACGGGAATACTAATTAAAATTGCTCCTGCTGCAAATTTGGTGTAGCTAGCACCTTGCGCTTGGTTCACTAAATTATAAAGACCAATTGGCAAGGTATAGTATTCTGCTGAGCGAAGAATGGTCGATGATAAAATAAAGTCTCCTAGTGGACCAGTAAAGCCATTCATGGCTACAACAGCCAGCATAGGACGTGAGAGTGGTAAAATAATTTGGAAGAAGACGCGGGTGTTACTTGCGCCATCAATTCGCGCGCTCTCATCTAATTCACGCGAAATCGAATCCATATAGCCCTTCATTAAATAGGTGTTCATTGGAATTTGTCCACCTACATATAAGGTAATCATCAACCGTTTGTGATTGCATGGATGCTTCAGAATATAAGCTAGTAATTGTCTTATCTACTTGCAATTCTTGAAGCAAGCCTTCTGTTACAGCGGTCCCAACTTGGTCAGCTGGCATTGTGAAAACGTCAGGTCCTGTTCCACCTGGCCCGTCTAAACGTAAGTCTTCGATTTAAGTTGCGAATGGCTTCTCAATAATTTCGACAGTGACATTATGCATGTCCTCAAACTCTTTTACAGCATCCTCAATTCCGATTGCCTTATCAATATCTTCCCACACAACAAGTTTTGTTGTCTCATCAGTCGTCGCTACTTGATCGCCCTCACTTGTTGCACTTTCACCAGGCCCACATGCAGCTAAGAGTAAACTCAGCGTTGCGGCACCAATAAATCCAAATTGTTTTTTTCTTCAACATGTCCATTCTCCTTCTCAACGTTTTGTAAGCGTTTCATGAATCGAGTATAACACCTCTTTTGGTAAAAGTAAATAATATTTTTAACTTAATTTAGTAAAAGATTTTACTACAAGGCGAAAAAATAGTGTTTAACCGCCAGCAGTCAAACACCATCAGCTTATTCTGTTGTTTTTCGAACAATGAGCTCCGCTTCAATAAAGAGCTTTTTACGAACTTGACGCTTTTCAAGAATCTGTTCTTTTAACATTTGCAAGCCATTCTTGACGATTTCCTTCATATCAATATCAAATGTCGTCAGTGGCGGTGACAGGTATTTCGTCATATTGAGATTGTTGACGCTAATTAAGCTAACACGGTTGGGGATTGGGATATTTCGCTCGTTTAACACTTGCAGACATCCAATTGCTATCGGGTCAGCAGCGATAAAAAAGGCTGTTGGCAAGTCATCCGCTAACTGGTCAATCGCACGGTCCATTAGCTCAATTCCCGTTTGGAAGGAGAAGCCTCTTTGAACGAAAATATAATCTTCATTCAGTAAGCCTGCCTCTGCCATATAGTAACGAAATTGCCGCTCACGAAAATCCATTTTCTCGGTATCATCATTGCGGTCGTGGAAGGTCCCACCGATAAAGCCTATCTTTTCGTGCCCTTTTTCTCTAAAAAACTGAATAGCAGTCTGCGTCATTTCATCTAAATCCGGTCTGACAGAATCAAAGGACGATGCGGCTGGAGACGAGTCTAGGAACACGCCATTTTGCGTAACGGATTGGAGATGGGCAATTTCTTTTTGAGTAAAGGCACCCACTGCCACAAAGCCTTTGGTCGATTTGGGCAAGCTCTCTACCCCATCTTCCATGGTATACATCCTCAGTTCAATATTATTGTCAACTGCTTGTTGTTCTAATTCTTCGCGCATAGATCGAAAATAAATATCTTTTAATTCGTCTTTCTCAGTAATCCAGTATAGAAATGCAACATTTTTAATAATTGGCTGTAGCGTTTTCTTTTGGTAGCCAAGTTTTAAGGCAGAATCATGAATTTTACTTCTGGTTGCATCTGTCACCGATAAATTAGGATCGTTATTTAATACTCTTGAAACAGTTGCTATTGAAAAGCCAGATTCTCTTGCAACATCGTGTATAGTCGCCATATTTCTTCACCTATTCTCTATAAATCAGTAAAACATTTTACCTAATAATAGCGGTTAAAAAAGCAGCTGTCAAACACATTAGTAGTTATTGTTCAAGAGCTGGGTGATTGTCGGGTATTTTGATCCAGACCGACTTGGTGTAACTTACAGAGATAATTTTTAGTCTGTATGTTACATTTGATTGATGAAATGTAACATACAAGCTTGGTTCGCTATGCTGTATCTTACATCTAACAGG
The DNA here is from genome assembly GCF_011100465.1 of Jeotgalibaca arthritidis. Taxonomy (NCBI): domain Bacteria; kingdom Bacillati; phylum Bacillota; class Bacilli; order Lactobacillales; family Carnobacteriaceae; genus Jeotgalibaca; species Jeotgalibaca arthritidis. The sequence goes on along the minus strand of NZ_CP049740.1, from coordinate 1,194,547 downwards.
CAAAATGTAAGATACAGGCTTTTTTTAGACTCTGTATCGACAAACGACACCAAAAAAAGCAGCAGCTGGCATGCCAGCTACTGCTTTTGTGTTTATTAGTCTAATCCAATTTCGTTACGAACCACATCTGCGATGCGCGTCACAAATTCGTGTGTTTTTTCATCTGTTTCAGCTTCCGCCATAATACGAAGTAGTGGTTCAGTTCCACTTGGTCTAACTAAAATACGACCTTTACCATCCATGTCAGCTTCAACTTGCTCAATGACTTCTTTAACCGCTGGAATATCCATTACGCCATCTTTGTTTGTTACACGGATGTTAACAAGTTCTTGTGGGTAAATCGTTACTTCAGCTGCTAATTCAGATAGCTTTTTACCGGTTGCTTTCATAACATACATCAATTGAATAGCTGTTAATAGGCCATCACCTGTTGTATTGTAGTCTAGGAAAACGATGTGACCTGACTGCTCGCCACCAAAGTTGTAGTCATTTTTACGCATTTCTTCAACAACGTAACGGTCACCAACTTGTGTTTTCAAAGCAACCATTTCTTCTCCTTCAACAGCTTTATGGAACCCTAAGTTACTCATCACTGTTGAAACAATCGTATTTTGTTTCAGTTCGCTTCTTGATTTCATAAACTTACCACAAATAAACATGATTTTGTCCCCATCGACAATTTCCCCATTTTCGTCTACAGCGATACAACGGTCCCCGTCGCCATCAAAGGCAACCCCAATATCTGCCCCTTTGTCCTTGACGAATTCTTGTAGTTGTTCTGGATGTGTTGAACCAACACCATCATTAATGTTTATGCCGTTTGGCTTAACTCCCATTGTATAGAAGTCTGTTTCCAAATCAGCAAACAAACGGTTAACGATTGGTGAAGCTGCACCATGTGCGCCATCTAAGCAAACCGTTAAACCTGATAAATCATCAGCAATCGTTGTTTGCAAGTATTGAATGTATTTCAAAATACCTTCGTTATATTCATCAACGGTTCCTAAACCTGCTGATGATGGACGTGGTAAATCATCACCCTCTGCATCCAGATAAGCTTCGATTTCATACTCTTGGTCATCTGATAATTTGAAGCCATCAGCTCCAAAGAACTTAATACCGTTATCTTCAGCTGGATTATGTGATGCCGAAATCATAACTCCGGCAACTGCTCCTTGAATACGCGTTAAGTAAGCAACACCTGGTGTCGTAATAACGCCAAGTTGCATGACTTCAATCCCCACAGACAATAAGCCTGCGATTAATGCATGCTCCAATAATTGCCCTGAGATACGCGTGTCGCGACCTACTAATACAAGTGGTTTTTCAATTTCTGGTGCATGTTCCTTTAAGACATGTCCGCCGTAACGTCCCAGTTTAAAAGCCAATTCAGGCGTTAGTTCGCTATTTGCCTGTCCTCTAACACCATCAGTTCCAAAATACTTACCCATTCTTTATAATCTCCTTTGTTTCTACTAGTATCGTCATGATTTTTTTATTCCTATTCGTCTTCTTCCTTTTTAACTGGTTGAACAGTTGTGGAAGAACGGTTGGTTGCTGACTCCGTCTGTGTTGTCGTTACTTTAACATTAACTTGAACTTCAGTCGGTGAAACGGTAACCGTTGGAAGCGGCGATATAACGGGTAAAGTCAACACTGTATCCGTCTTAATATTTGTAATATCAACATCCAGTGTCACTTCGTCAACTTCAGCCAATAGGTTACGGTTACCCTTCAAGCTGACTTCGCCGTCACCAACTAAGCTCAACTCGTACGTTTTTCCAGAAGCGGCTGTCCCTTTTTGATTAATCGTAAGTGGTACTTTTTTCTCATAAGGGGTAATCGGAATTTCGACATCAACTTCTTGAGGTTCAATGGAAACATTTAATTTGTTGCCATTACCATCTTCAACTTGAACCACTGTCGTAATATCAACATTACTTGTTAAACTTGTATCTGACGGCACGCGCACATAGATACGTGCAATCCGGTCAATGGTTGATGCTGGTCCTGTAATAATAGCTGTTTCATCACTCAATACTGGCTCGCCTGAGACGTATTCTTCATCAACAAGCGACGTATCAAATAATACCTCAATTGGGCTCTCAATGGAAACTTTTTCTTCTATTTCCACATTCACTCGTGAAGGGGTAATTTGATAGTTTAATTCATCAGATAAATTCACCGCACGAATCTCAATCGTATGTCGACCTGGACCCAATAAATTCAAATCTTCCGTCACAATTGAAAAATCATTTGCGGATAAAGTTTGAACAATCACGCTCTCAGGGCCCGTCAGACTAAGTACAATTGTTTCCGGTAACCCTGAAATAAAATAGTGGTCTGTATCCATATTCACTTGGATCGGTAAGTTTGATATGGTCTCATTTCTTGTCGTACTAATCGCATTATTGCGGTTCGTAGTCGTTAGACCATAATGTTCTGAATACACATAGCTGAATAACAATAAGGATACAAAGAGCGAGACAGCACGGATAAACCAACTATTCTCAAATAAGGTATTCTTCTTTTTACTCATTCGGAATTCCCCCATTTCAGATAGTCAAAGAATTCTTGAATCAAACTCGGTTTATGATCGTCGTCATGTTCTTCCTCTTCTATTACAAATTGTTCGGTTAAGTATGCCACAAAATCTTCTCTCGACATTTCACGATGTAGCTTGTTTTGATGGGCGACACTTATGCCCCCTGTTTCTTCAGAAACAACAATGGTGACTGAGTCTGTCACTTCGCTGAGACCAATAGCTGCCCGATGACGTGTTCCCAAGTCCTTAGAAATTAAGGGATTTTCTGACAGCGGTAAATAACTAGCTGCAGATGTTATTTTAAAGTCCTGAATAATGACCGCACCATCGTGAAGCGGTGTGTTAGGAATAAAAATATTAATCAGTAGCTGATTAGATACATTCCCATTAATCGGAATACCTGTACGTGCATATTCCTCCAATGAGTCTTCCAGTTCAATCGAAATCAATGCCCCAATTTTACGACGTGCCATATATTGCACAGCCTTGTCGAGTTCTTGGACAAACATTTCCCCTGTTCGAGCCAATGTTTTTGTACGGTTTCTAAAGACTGCTTTTCCTAAATGTTCCAAACCACGCCGAATTTCAGGTTGGAAAATAATAATAACAGCGACAACTCCCCAGCGAACCACTTGATTGATAATCCAATCAATCGTTTCTAATTGGAGAAAGACTGCCAATAATTTAAGCAACACAACAATCAGTACCCCTTGTACTAATTGTATGGCTCGTGTTCCTTTTAAAATATAAATTAATTTATAAACAAGATACCAAACTAGTATAATGTCCAATACGTTGGCTGCATTCTGCCAACTAAGGATATTTTCTAAATCAAAGTTCATGCGAACAGCCACCCCCTCAACTTTTACCATTCTATTATATCACATGCTATCTTTCATATGATGACCGGAATGATAATTTTATCCTAAGAGCTCTTCTGCTAAAATGCGGGAAATATCATAGACATGTTGCTTATTGCGACCCAGCTCTAGACTAACGATTGGCTCTAATCCATTGGAAATATATAATTTTATTTCTGAATCTATATCTGCTGTACCAGCTGTCTCAATGGTAAAACGACTAATCGAACGGTAAGGAATACTTTGAATTTCTTTTTTAGTGCCCACACCTTGAACATCCACTAAAATAAGACGCTTGTTTGTAAAAATAATGTAGTCACGAACCAGTTTAAAGGTAGACAAGACTTTTTCCGTTTGAGTCAGCAGGCCCTCCAATAATTTTTCAGCGCTATCATTACCCACTTTACCGGCATGACCAGCTAGGCGATCAAATAAAGACATTCTTATTCCCCATTTCTTTTTTATTTATTATAACAAAACAAACTACTATATATAAAGTTTTGGTAGAATAAAGATAAATACAAAAGGAGGCACTATATGAACCGTCAACTGTTTAAAGCTACAGCCAAAAAGCAATTGAAGCAGCATTATTTACCTTGGTTAGTGATCGCTCTTATTAGTATCTTGCTCACCTATAACCAATCTCAATCTAACAGCGAGATGATTCAAACAGGACTTACCATTAACTTTCATTTTCGTTGGTTAACTCTTTTCGAGCTTATCTTTACTATTGGGTTTGCTCGTGTTGCACTTGATTTATCATTAGGTTATTACCACTCTTTTAAAGAAAGTTTTTTTAGCAACCGCCAGTGGTTAAAGGAATTTGGAGCCATGTTGCTCGTTAATATTTACACCATACTATGGACCTTTTTATTCATTATTCCAGGAGTGATGAAGTATTACGCCTATTCAATGGTCCCTTATATTCTAGCTGAAGATAGCGAGATGAGTATTTCTGATGCTATTGCACTTAGCCAAGATTTAACTGATGGCTTTAAATTCGATTTATTTATTCTCGATATGTCCTTTATCTTGTGGGATATCCTAGCCATGTTTACTTTGGGGATCAGTGGTTTCTATTCAGAACCTTATAAAAAAGCAAGCTTCACCCAAGCTTACTTATTTTTGTCGCGGTAAAAAAACAAACGATGATGGCGTCATTTTAAACGCCATCATCGTTTGTTTTTTTATGTCGATTATCCTAAGTTTCTTGCTGCTTGTCTTACTTTTTCTAAACCTGTTTCAATAATTTCTTGTGCGCGTTCTGGATCTTTGTTGTGTCCTTCAATAATGATTTCATCGATAATTTCATTTTGGAAGATACCTGCGAAAACGTTACGTAAATAGTTCACACTCATTTCCATTGCTTGCATCTCGTTTGTTGAATAAACACCACCACGAGCATTCATTAAGATCACTTTTTTGTCTGGTAATAAGGCAACCATTTTTCCAGTTTCATCATACTTGAATGTATAACCACCTGCAAAAATGTAATCGATAAATGTTTGTAATTTAGCTGGAATGGTTAAGTTCCATAGTGGGAATGCAATAACAACAACATCTGCTGCTGTAAAGGCATCGCGGGCTTTTTGATTAGCTGCTACAACTGCTTCTTCAGCAGCAGTTAAAGCTTCACCACTTGCCATTTTTCCAAATGCGCCAAATAAATCTTGACCAATGTATGGCATGTCTTCTTTGTAAATATCATAAACAGTCACATCTAATTTTTCGTTGTTTTTTACTTCTTCATAAAATGTTTCGAACATGCGGCTTGAAATACTCTCTGTTGCTGGGCGGTCGTTTGCTTTAACGATTAAAATATTCATAATTGCCTCCAAAATTCTTTTTTACTTACTTAAAGTATAATACCTAATTCACAATCAATAAGCAACACACTATTGATTTTTTTATAAAGTTTTTAAAGAAAATAAAAAAACCAGGATTTATCCTGGTTAACAGTCTTTATGACTGGGGTAGCTGGATTCGAACCAACGAGTGACGGAGTCAAAGTCCGTTGCCTTACCGCTTGGCTATACCCCAAAAATTAAAATGGAGGGGGGCAGATTCGAACTGCCGAACCCGAAGGAGCGGATTTACAGTCCGCCGCGTTTAGCCACTTCGCTACCCCTCCAAAAACATCCTTTAAAATTTCGGACTCATTTATCATAAAATAATCCGCTATCTTTTTCAATATGGTCCACTGCATTTTAATCATTTTCTAATCAAACGTCACAAATTACCTGATCGATAAATGGAAATTAACAGCCAAATACCAAAGAGACCTGAAATGATAAAACCGGCTTGTCCTAAATATTCTCCGCTTTCTGTCCCCGTCATTAACGCTGATGACAACAATAAACCCACAATAATTAAAGACATCACAACTCGGTTAAACATCTTCTTAACGTCCGTCCATTTTTCGTCAAAGTCATCCATATCAATATTCAAGCGCAAGCGACCGTTGACAATTTGTTTGAGCAGCTTAGAAACATTGGTCGGCAGTTCGCTCATATCTTTAACAAGCTGATAACTTTGAACGAGTAGTTTTTCTTTGTTAAAGCGCTCCATCACACTATCCAACGTCATATTTTCGCGTAAGTAGTCCTTGGCAATACGGATAAGGTTGAGATCTGGTGACAAATCTTGAAAGACCCCTTCCAAAATCGACAGCGCCTTGGCTAAAATAGTTAATTCACTCGGTATAACCAGATTATGACGTTTAAACATCCGAATAAAATCAGTAATAAATTCAGTCATATGCACATTTTTCATATCATTACTCAAGTAAACATCAAACATATGCTCGATATCAGTGTAGAGACGACGTTTATCTAGTGGTTCACGAGGTGTTGCCAGTTCCAAACAAACACTCACCATCAGATCAATGTCCTTACTAGCCAATCCTTCAATTAATTGGTTGAGTGAGCGACGCATATCATCGTTCAAACGACCCATAATACCAAAATCAATAAAATAAATTTTACTATCATGGATTAAAAAATTGCCTGGATGTGGATCGCCATGGAAAAATCCATCTTTAAATAGCTGCTTCAAATAAGACATCATCAACTTCTGACTAATATCATCCATATCATAGCCAAGTTCTTCTAACGCCACTTTATTGGTAATTTTAACACCATCAATAAATTCTTCCACCAGAACACGACGCTTGGTCAGCCCTTCGTAAACTTTCGGCACACCGATACAAGCCACATGTTTATTGTGGTCACGAAACTCGTTCAACAAGCGGGCTTCATTACGAAAATCCAGTTCGACCAAAGTGGTTTCTTTCACTTGCTCTAGCGCTTCTTTAGGGTCGATAACATCAATAATCCCCGGTGGCATCCACTCGCTGAGACGAATTAAAATATCCAAATCACGAATTAAGGTTTCATCAATAATCGGGCGCTGTACCTTTAATATCACGGATTCACCCGTTCGCAACACGGCCTTGTGAACTTGTGCAATCGAGGCACTAGCGAGCGGTTTTTCATCGATTGACAAAAAGACCTCGCCCAAGGATAAGCCAGTCTCTTCAAAGAAAATACGTTCCACTTCTTCAAAGGGAAACTCCGGCGCACGATCTTGCAGCAAGGCTAATTCATCAACAAAGGCTTGGGGGAGAATATCCAAACGAGTCGATAAAATTTGGCCAATCTTAATAAAGCTAGGCCCTAATTTTTCAAAAGCCCGTCGCAGATTGACGGCATCAATATCGACAGCGTCTGGTTTATTTTGAATTTTGTGATGGTAAACAAAACGAAGACCGTATGAAGATAAGACACGTACAATTTCGCGTAATCGTTTATCATCTGACATAATAATCTCCCCTTGCCATCCTTATTTTTCTAACAATTGGTCTAGTTTTTTGCCTAATTCATCTAGTTTTACTTCCAATGCTGCAACCTCTTCTTTAGACGCGTAGTCCAAGTGGTCTAGCTCGTCTTTTTGAACGGGACGTTTGTCGGTAATTTTACGTTTTAATTCGCTCTGTAAATCTTTTCCTTCTTGAACAGTGACGCGGCCTTTTTCAACCATTTCGTTAATGAGTTTCTCCGCCTTTTCGACAGATGTAGAGGTCAAGCCAACACCAGCTAAGAAAATTTTCTTCAATTCTTCCATTTGATTCCTCTCCTTTTCAACCTTAATCACTTCGTCATGCTAATTATAGTTTAACGCAAAATAAAAGAAAAAACAGCTAAAACAGCAAACCGTGCTTTCTTGGCTCATATCTGCTAAAATGATAATTACTAAATTTCTAACCCTTAAAAAGGAGAGTCACTATGAAAGATTCGAAAAATAAAACATACCGAATTGCCATCTTAGGCATTCTAACCGCTATTATTATTATTCAAAATTTTGTTCCCTTCCTAGGAAACATTCCGATTCCGCCACTTAACCCGACCATTATTCAAATTACTGTTATTATCGCTAGCTTTGTTCTTGGTACGAAAGAAGGCATGTTCGTCGGTGGTGTTTGGGGCGTCGTTCGAATGATCAAAGCCTATACACTACCTGCGTCGCCACTGGATTTATTACTCTTTACCAATCCGCTCATTTCACTTGTTCCGCGGATACTCATCGGTTTAACTGCCGGCATGACCTTCCGTTTTTTCCAGAAAAAAGGAAAAGATAGCCTCGGCATGGCAGTCGGTGCCGTCGTTGGGTCATTGACTAATACTGTTTTAGTACTCGGCTTTATCGCCCTCTTATTCGGAAATGAGTATGCAGCTGCTCTAGATGTAGCTCCAGCTAACTTGATGTCTGCCCTATCCGTTATTGTTGCAACAAATGGGATAGCTGAAGCCGTTGCCTCCGCTATTCTAGCCCCAATTGTTAGCAAAGCCTTATTAAAAGCTAGAAGAAAATAGAAAAAGAGCTGGGACCAAAGTGGTCTCAGCTCTTTTTTGATAGCTGTATCATAGATCTGCTTATTTTTTCATCATTCGCATGGCATTTAAAACGGCCAAAACAGTCACACCAACATCAGCAAAGACGGCTTCCCACATGCTAGCTAGTCCAAAGGCACCTAACAGGAGGAACAAACCTTTAACTGCCATCGCAAAAATAATATTTTGCCAAACAATTTTGCGGGTGTCTTTTGCGACTTGAATGGCTGTGGCAACTTTAGACGGCTGGTCATCCATAATAACAATATCTGCCGCTTCAATTGCAGCATCTGAGCCGAGTCCACCCATAGCAATCCCAATATCAGCGCGAGCCAAGACCGGTGTATCATTAATTCCATCGCCAACGAAAACTACTTTTTCTTTAGCTGTTTTCCTCTCCATAATAGCCTCAATTTGAGCCACCTTATCTTGAGGGAGTAGTTCCGCATAAACCTCATCTATCCCAAGCTCTTGTCCCACTTGATCCGCAACGGTTTTGCTGTCACCCGTTAACATGGTGATTTGGCGAACGCCGGCTGCTTTTAATTGTTGAACGGTCGCTTTTGCATCGTCTTTAATTTGGTCACCAATCACAATCACGCCAGCATACTGACCATCAACGGCTACATAAATCATAGTGCCACTTGCTGAATGGTCTGAAACTGCAATGTGATGATCAGCCATCAATTGGCGGTTTCCTACTAAAACAGATTGACCCGCAATTTTAACGGTGATGCCATGACCTGCTTCTTCGTGATAATCTTCGATCGTATTAGGATCAATGGCCTGACCATAAGCAACTTGAACAGACTTAGCGATCGGGTGGTTGGAGTAATATTCTGCTTGAGCTGCTTGCTCCAAGAGTTGCTCTTTCGTCCATCCTTCAGCTGGATGAATAGCTGTCACCTCAAATTTACCTTTTGTCAGCGTCCCTGTTTTGTCCATGACCACATAGGCCACATCATTTAAAGCTTCCAAAAAATTACTTCCTTTAACCAGAATTCCCTTACGAGAAGCTGAACCAATCCCGCCAAAGAAACCAACTGGAATGGACACGACTAGGGCACACGGACATGAAATCACTAGGAAGATACTTGCTCGGTAAAGCCATTCATTAAAGCTAGCACCCATTAGTAAGGGTGGTAGAACTGCCAATAGAACGGCAATCGCAACGACAACTGGCGTATATACACGAGCAAATTTACTAATAAAGGTTTCAGTTGGTGCTTTTCGACTGCTGGCATTTTCAACCAAATCAAGAATTTTAACAACCGTTGAATCTGAAAACTGCTTAGTAACCTCAACTTCCACCACACCCGTTAAGTTGACGAAGCCGCTCAAGACTTCTTCGCCGGCAGCAACAGTACGTGGCATTGATTCACCGGTTAAGGCTGCTGTATCAACGGACGTTTGACCACTTTGGACGAGGCCATCTAACGCCACTTTTTCGCCGGGGTGAATCACAATAATGTCGCCTACTTGCACATCTTCAGGATTAACGCGCTGGCTGCTACCATCCGCTTGTTTGAGATTAGCGTAGTCAGGGCGTATCGCCATCAAATCAGCAATAGACCGTCTCGACCGATCAACCGCAATATCTTGAAAGAGTTCGCCGATTTGATAAAACAACATCACCGATACTGCCTCAGGAAATTCACGAATATAAAAGGCACTTAAGGTGGCGACTGTCATCAAGAAATTTTCATCAAAAATCCGGCCGTTAAAAAGATTGCGGATAGCTGTCCAGATGACATCGTAGCCTGCCACCAAATAAGCGAGAATAAATAATATTAAACTAGCCGTTGATGCTAAAGGCGCCAACACAGCTACTACTAAAATAATTAGAGTCACCACTAATCGAATGATTGAACGGCTGACATTACTATCACCGTGGCTATGCCCATGGTGGTCGTGATGATGGTCGTGGTCATGGTGGTCATCAATGTTTTGTCCAATAGGCTGTCCCGTTTTTTTATCAAGGGTGGTCACATCGGGTTCTACTTGATGAATGGTTTCTTTAACTCTATTTAATTGTTGTTCAGTTGGTTGATCCAGTTCAAATTGAAGAGTCTTAGTCATAAAATTAACGTTACTAGCGGACACACCTTCTATTTTTCCAACGGCATGTTCGACTTTGGCTGCGCAATTAGCGCAATCAATGCCTTCTAATAGCCATTCGTATTGCTTTTTAGTTGTCATAAAATTCCCTCCACTCTCCTAACAACGGATGTAAATCGAAACCGTTGCGACTTACACATGAATAAGTATTCATATGTTATCTTTATTCTACCACCATTTGCTAATTAGTCAATCATTAAGCGATTTTTAGGCAAAAATGTCAACTAGAGCCTATTTAAAGTCCCTACTCGACATAAAACGCTCCAAATATGTCGAGTAGCGATAAAATGGCCCTCTCACTCGACACTTTTCCCACAAAAAATGTCGAGTGCAGCTTTTTTTCAGCTACTACTCGACATTCTAGGCTCATTTTACAGCCATTTCTTATTCACTTTAATATAGATGGTCTTCACGACTTGTGTGGTTAACACATAGGCAATAATAATGACGAATGCCCATAACCAGTAGTTCGTTGGTAGTGCCACTAAGTCGATATAGCTACCGAAGAAGCTTCCCGGAATCAATACGGCTGCAATCACCACTAAAATAGTTGATAGTGATACGCCGAATCCAGCGCGACTTTGAATAAATGGTATTTTTTTCGTACGGATAACATGAACAACAACCGTTTGAGTAATCAGTCCGATAACAAACCAGCCACTGTGGAATAGAGCTGCATCTTGCGGCGTGTTTGCTTTGAAAACAAACCACATTACTAAGAATGTCAGTACATCAAAAATCGAGCTGATTGGCCCAATCGCAAAGGTAAAGGTCATCAAGTCAGATGTATCCCATTTAGTTGGTTTCATCAAATCTTCCTCATCCATACGGTCCCATGGAATCGTTAGTTGTGCAATATCATAGATCAAGTTTTGAACCAATAGTTGGATGGATAACATCGGTAAAAATGGTAAGAAAGCACTGGCGATCAAGACACTAAAAACATTCCCGAAGTTCGAACTAACAGTCATCTTAATGTACTTCATCATATTGCCAAAAACATTACGACCTTCTAATACGCCATCCTCTAAGACAGTCAAACTTTTCTCTAATAAAATAATTGAACTTGCTTCTTTGGTAATATCTGCCGCATTATCAACGGAAATACCAACGTCTGCTGTCCGAAGTGCAGGTGCATCATTAATACCATCACCCATAAAGCCAACGGTATGTCCTTTTTCTTGAAGAGAAGACAGAATACGTGATTTTTGTGCAGGGTTTAATTTCGCAAATAAATTAACCTCTTCTACAACATCTGACAAGTCTTGGTCACTCATTTGGTCTAATTCAGTTCCTAAAATGGCACGATTCACTTCAATGCCTACGTCTTTACAAATCTTTTGGGCAACAATTTCGTTGTCTCCCGTTAGGACCTTAACATTAACACCGTGCTCATGAAGTGACTTAATCGCTGTAATCGATGATTGTTTCGGTGGATCCAAGAAGCCCATGAAGCCAGAAATAATCATATCTTGCTCGTCTTTCACTGAATAAACTGCCTCATCATGAACGTTTTCTTTATAAGCGACAATCAAGACACGCATGCCTTGCATATTCAGCTTAGTGCTAATAGCCGTCATGTTAGCACGCAGTTCATCTGTTAAAGGTAAAATTTCACCATTAATTTCAACCCGGTTACAAATAGACAGCATTTCTTCAGCTGCGCCTTTTGTAATCATCAACTGCTTTTCCTCTGTTTTAACTGCTACAGTTAGGCGGCGGCGTGAAAAATCAAAGGGTATTTCATCAATTTTTTCTGCCTTAGCAAAGTTAACCGCATCACGATTTTCTTCGACATATTCAAGAACTGCATGGTCCATTACGTTTTTCCAACCGGTTTGGTAGTTGGCATTCATATAGGTTAGCGCCAAAACTTGGTCACTGTCATTGCCTAGTGGATCCAAGTGTTCAACTAAAACAACTTTATCTTCTGTAATAGTTCCTGTTTTATCGGTACAAAGCACATCCATAGCACCTAAATTTTGGATGGCATTTAACTCTTTAACAATTACTTTTTTGCGTGACATCGTAAGCGCGCCTTTTGCCAAATTACTCGTTACAATCATCGGTAACATTTCTGGCGTTAATCCGACTGCAATGGCAATGGCGAAGAAGAATGCTCCTGTCCAATCACCTTTTGAAAAACCATTCATCAAGAAGACAATCGGCACCATCACGGCCATGAAACGTAGTAAGACTTTGCTGACATTTTTCACACCACGGTCAAAGCTTGTTTCGCCGCGTGATTTAGTAGACTGTGAAGCAATGTCACCAAAGAAAGTCGCTTCGCCTGTTTTTAAAACCAGTACTTTTCCTTGGCCACTCAAAACGTCGGTTCCCATAAAGGCTAAGTTTTCAAAATCAAGTGCGGTTACCGTACTTGGATCGCGGTCTTGGACATCTGTCGCCACATATTTTTCAACCGGTAGTGATTCACCTGTTAACGAAGATTGGTTTACGAATAAATCCTTCGCCCAAATCAAGCGTGCATCTGCTGGAATCATATCGCCCGTTGATAGGTTAACAATATCACCCGGTACAATCTCATCAATCGGAATTTCTTGGGTTACCCCTTCTCGTGTTACTGAAGTGGTTGTTTCAATTAATTCTTTTAAAGCTAAGCTGGCTTGTTGCGAACGGTATTCTTGGAAAAAGTGCAAGCCGGCACTAAAGACAATCATCAATCCCATAATAATACTGGCATCATAATCCTTTGTTGCAGCCGATACGACCATTAAAAGTGCTAAAACATAAATGAATGGGTCTTTGAATCCTTCTAGCAACAAGCGATACCATGGCATTGGTTTTTGAGCAGCTACCTCATTCAAGCCATATGTTTCTAGGCGTGTTTGAGCTTCTGCTTGGCTAATACCCGTTAAGTCCGTTTTTAATTCATTCAAAATCTCGTCTGTACTAAGGCGACCTAGTCTCACTAGCTCGCTATTTTTTGTCTTTTTTTCTACATAAATGTGTTTTACTTTTTTTGTCATCTTTAAACTCTCCCTTATGAAGCGGCAGGTCATCATCCTCTGCTTCTGTATTTATTAGTGTGCTATACCTCTGATTCGGATTCATCCTGACCACCCCCTAAGCGATTGATTGTTATTTTTAACATAGAAAAAGAGCCCTACTCAAAGAAGCAGGACTCTACCATTACATAAACAAAACGATACTAATTGACGATTCGTTAATGACCTCTTCATTGAGTTTTAGCACTGTACGGCATAGGGGTAAAACCCCAGCTACATTAAGAATCCCCTTAATTCGAAAATTCCTGGTAACCCATTGGTGTCTTTCGACATTTCTGGGCAGTAGCGTATCTCTCGTACAGACGCCTCACCTAACAAGGCTATTCAATTTTTTCTACTCTATTTAGTATACAGACCCCCTATTCAGATAGCAACCCATAGCCTAGTAAATGTGAACAAAATGAGAACAGTCTGTCTTTTTTCTCAATTTTATCTTGCAATTAAAATTAACTGCCGTATAATCGACTTAAATAGAAACCTTTAACTAGCGTCCTGTGAGACGAAGAAGGCCATGTTCTATCACACTCAATTAGATGTTGATGACGACCCCTTCTTTTTGCATGCCCAAAAAGAAGGGGTCTTTTTTATAGGAGGAATTACCATGCCAAAAGTAATCATGAATGAAATGGAAATGTTGCGTGCACTAACCCGTTTATCCTACGAAATAATTGAACGTAACAAAGGAATTGAGAATCTTATTTTAGTCGGCATTGAAACACGCGGCGTTTATTTAGCTAATCGCATCGCTGAAAAAATTGCTACCATTGAAGGACCCATCGAAGTAACCAGCTTAAATATTAAAGCTTACCGCGATGACATTACAGAAAAAACACAGCCTGCTGTTCATGAAGATTCTTTGGCAGGTAAAAAAGTAGTCTTAGTGGATGACGTTCTCTTTACAGGGCGTTCTATTCGTGCGGCTATGGATGCCTGTGTTGATAGAGGTCGCCCTCTAGAAATCTCACTCGCTGTCCTTGTTGACCGCGGCCACCGCGAACTACCGATTCGTCCAGACTATATTGGAAAAAACATTCCAACTTCTAAACAAGAGCGCGTTCGCGTTCAAGTAACCGAAGCTGATGGCCAAGATGCCGTTATAATTGAATAATTTGATTATGTTGTCACTTTAATTGAATCCGAGAGATTCAGAAGCGAGACCATCTCTTTAGGTGCGCTTCTACTCTTAGAAGCGCACTTTTTTATATAACGGAGGGATAGAATGAGAAACTTTTTCTCAGTAGAGCAATTCACTAATGACGAAATCATGCACTTGTTGGACCGATCGCTTGCTTTTAAAACAGGCAAAGACGCGTTCAAAAGTGACGCGACAATCGTTAATATGTTCTTTGAAAATAGCACCCGCACCAAACACAGCTTTGAAATGGCGGAACATAAAATTGGGATGAAGCAATTTAACTTTGATGTGGGCAGTTCTTCTGTTGCAAAGGGAGAAAGTTTATACGACTCCGTTTTAACTATGCAAGCACTGGGCGTTGATATCGCTGTTATTCGCCATCAAGACCGCCATTATATGGATCAACTCGTCAATTTAAAGATTCAAATTGTTAATGCCGGCAGCGGTAATGGCCAGCATCCTTCCCAATCCTTATTAGATATTATGACCATCTATGAAGAGTTTGGTCACTTTAACGGATTAAAGGTTGCCATTATTGGTGACATCGTCCATTCCCGTGTCGCCATGAGTAATATGACCTTGCTCAATCAACTGGGTGCCCACGTTATTTTCGCAGGACCGATGGATTATTTCGACACCCACTTTGAAAAATACGGTACCTTAATGTCGGTAGATGATGCTGTTAAGGAAGCCGATGTGGTAATGATGTTACGTGTGCAACTAGAACGCCATCAAACAGACGAACAAGAACAGTTTTCGAAAGAAGCTTACCATGACGCATACGGCTTAACCCGCCAGCGTTACCGTACTATGAAAGACCACGCCATTATTATGCACCCTGCACCCGTTAACCGGGATGTGGAGTTAGACAGTGAATTGGTTGAATGCGAAAAAAGTCGCATAGTCACACAAATGAGTAACGGCGTTTACGCCAGAATAGCCATCTTAGAATGGGTCTTGGAGGGACGATACGAATGACAACAATCTTAAAAAATGGAAAACGCATCACAGCTGGAAATACTCTTGAAACAATCGATATCGCGATCGAAAATGGTGTCATTACGGCGATTGGAACAGACTTAAGTGGTGAAAATGAAATTGACTTAGCAGGCGGCTTAATTACGCCTGGCTTGGTAGATGTCCATGTTCACTTTAGAGAGCCTGGCTTCACCGATAAAGAGACTATCGCAACTGGCTCACGTGCTGCTGCAAGAGGTGGTTATACAACCGTTTGTGCCATGCCTAACACTAATCCCGTTCCTGATACAAAAGAACGCTATAACGAAATAGAAGCTTTAATTGCTAAAGATGCAGTTATTAATGTCCATCACTATGCACCGATTACTAAGGGATTGAAGTCAGATGAATTAGTTGATATGGCTGCTATCAATGCCTTTGCCTATACCAATGACGGTGTTGGCGTTCAAACAGCTGGTGTGATGTACCAAGCGATGAAAGAAGCTGCTCGTCTAAATAAACCGATTGTCGCTCATACAGAAGATGATAGTTTACTTTACGGTGGCGTGATGCATGAAGGCATTAAAAATAAAGAACTCGGTCTGCCGGGAATTATGGGCATCGTTGAAAGTTCGCAAATTGCTCGCGATATTTTAATCGCTAAGGAAACTGGCGTCCACTACCATGTTTGTCATGTTTCTTCCAAAGAATCGGTTGAAGCCATTCGCCACGGTAAACAACAAGGAGTAAAGGTCACTGCCGAAGTGTCGCCACACCATTTGATTTTAAATGAAATGGCCATTCCTGAAGATGATGCTACTTATAAAATGAACCCACCGCTTAGAGGAGAAGCTGATCAAGAGGCTTTAATCGCAGCTTTACTAGATGGCACTATTGATTTTATCGCAACAGATCATGCGCCTCATACAGAAGCAGAAAAGGCAAATGGCTTTGTCGGCTCGCCCTTCGGTATTGTAGGGATTGAAACAGCCTTTGCTTTACTGTATACGCATTTTGTAAAAACCGGTCAATTTACGTTAGAGTTTTTAGTAGAACGGATGTCAACTCTACCAGCAGATGTCTTCCAACTAACGACAAGTGATTTAACAGTTGGCAGTGTGGCTGACTTAGCTGTCTTTGATTTAGAAACTGCTTATACGATTGATAAAGCTGACTATTTATCAAAATCATCCAACACACCATTCAATGGCGAAACGGTTTATGGCATGTGTCAATTAACCCTTCACCAAGGAACAATCGTTTGGAACGCCCATAAATAAGGAGGATAACCATGCAAGTTGAATTAATGACCGTTCTTTCCAATAAAGAGATTGCCCATAACATCTATGAAATGATTCTCAGCGGACAAATGGTAAACGAAATGACGAGAAGCGGTCAATTTCTCCATTTACGCATGAAAGACCCTAACTTATTATTGAGACGACCAATTTCAATTGCGTCTATTAATGAAGACAGCTGTACTCTCCTTTACCGTGTTGTTGGAAAAGGAACGGAAGATATGAGCTCTTATCAAGTTGGCGACCAAGTTGATATACTTGGCCCACTCGGCAATGGCTTTCATATTGATTTTTTACAAGCTGGTGACCAAGTAAGCGTCATTGGTGGCGGTATTGGCGTAGCTCCCCTTTACGAACTCGGAAAAGAATTGCTCGCTAAAGGTGTGAAGACAACCTTTATTCTAGGCTTTGCTAATAAGGATGATATTTATTATGAAGAAGCCTTTCGTCAGCTAGGAGAAGTGATTTTGTGTACGGATGATGGGTCTGCTGGCTTAAAAGGTCACGTCGGTGTTGCCCTTGATCAGGTTCAACCACAAGCTGTCTTTGCATGTGGTCCAACCCCACTCCTTCGCCTAGTCCAATCAACCTTTGATCAGCTAGAACATGTTTATTTATCATTAGAAGAACGAATGGCTTGTGGCATCGGTGCTTGCTACGGCTGCGATACCAAACGAAAAGATAAGCGCGTCTGCACAGATGGACCCGTATTTCAGAGAGAAGAGGTAAGTTTATGAACCGATTAAGTGTGAGTTTGCCAGGAATTGAATTAAGAAATCCAATTATGCCAGCATCAGGTTGCTTTGGCTTTGGAGAAGAATATGCGAAGTTTTATGATTTTTCAAAGCTAGGTGCCATTATGGCTAAAAGTGCGACACTTAACGAACGCGTTGGAAATGCGCTACCGCGTGTCGCTGAAACACCAAATGGCATGCTGAATGCCATTGGTCTTAAAAACCCCGGTCTGGATGTCATTCTTGCAGAAAAATACCCCTTTTTAGCTAAATACGATGTGCCGATTATCGCTAACGTAGCAGGGTCAACTGAAGAAGAGTACGTGGCAGTCTGCAGCCGTATTTCAGAAGCTCCCAATGTAAAGGCCATTGAATTAAATACTTCTTGCCCTAACGTAAAAGAAGGTGGCGTTGCTTTTGGGACAGATCCTGAAGTTGCTGCACGTCTCACTCGCATTTGTAAGGCAGCTACTGATTTGCCTTTATATGTTAAACTAAGCCCAAATGTAACGGATATTGTCGCTATCGCCAAAGCTGTTGAAGCAGCTGGCGCTGATGCCATTACCATGATCAATACCTTTACAGGTATGGCCATTGATGTGAAAACAAGAAAACCAGTTTTAGGTAATATTACAGGCGGTCTGTCAGGCCCTGGTATTAAACCTATTGCCCTACGGATGATTTACCAAGTTTCACGCGCGGTTGATATTCCCATTATTGGTATGGGCGGCGTTGCATCTGTCGATGATGCCTTAGAAATGTTGATGGCTGGTGCTACAGCAGTCGCTGTTGGAACAGCAAACTTTGTTGATCCTTATATTTGTCCAAAAATTATTGATGGCTTAGAGAGTCGTATGGACGAACTCGGTATCGATTCCATCCAATCGCTGATTGAAGAAGTAAAAGCAAATCGCTTTGAATAGAAAAAACGAGTTTGGGAACATTCCCAAACTCGTTTTTATTTTTAGTTGATAGTCGTGCTACTCATAGGTTAATCCGAAATCTAATCGGTATTCATAACCTAATTCATCCTTATACGCATAGGTCATGCCTTCTCGTAAATACTTATCCTTGTCATAGCCCGGCACATCATTGCGCGATACACAAATGCCGTACTCATCCACATTTATGGAGAAACACAAACTAAAAAAGTTGAGCGCGTGGGCGCTCAACTTTTTTCTATAAATAGGCTTCAATTTCTTTTTCAAATGATGCTGGTCTGTCTTTTGGTCCGAAGCGTTTAACGATAGTGCCGTTTTTATCGACTAGAAATTTGGTAAAATTCCATTTAATCGCACTGCCTAGGATTCCTTTTGTTTCTTCTGTTAGTAATTTAAATAACGGATGGGCACCTTTACCGTTAATCGTCACAATATCGTGCATAGGGAATGATACCCCATACGTTAAGCGGCAAGCCTCGGCAGCTTCGTTGGCAGAGCTAACTTCTTGCTTGAATTGATTTGATGGAAAGCCCAATACGACAAAATCTTGTTCACTATATTTTTCATATAAGGCTTGTAATTCATCGAATTGCGTTGCCAAGCCGCATTTCGTTGCGGTATTTACGATTAGCATTGTTTTTCCTTTGTAGCGGTCTAATTGATAGCTTTCGCCATTTTCTGCAGTAACTGAAATATCATAAATTCCCATGATTTTTTCCTCCTGATTTACTTCTTTTTCTTAAGTTGTTTTTTACTTTCTAAGACAAGTTGAACCACTTTAAGTTCAGACACGTAATTGCGGCGGTTGATGCAATCGTAGTTTTGTGCTCTAACACTATCCAAAATACCGCGGTAAACATTGGCAGATGTTAACACAGCTAATTGACAATCTGAATCGAATTGGTCGATAGCTGCTATGAAACTATCGTAGGCAGCTTCTGATTCTTGCGCTATTTCTTCCCACATTGTTATGAACGCCTGATCAGGTCCTTTTTTCATGATTATATCTAGATAAACGTCGTGAGCCGCTAGACTGTCGGATGGCAAGTAAACCCGATGATTATCACGGTAGTCTTCTCCTACATCACGCAAAATATTAGTTAGCTGCATGGCAATGCCTAGAGAAACGGCACTATCCCTTAAATTTGGCGTTATAGCGTCTTGGTTTGCTAGAATAGGAAGTAACATTAAGCCTACAGAACCTGCAACATAGTAACTATAGGCTTTCAAATCATCCATATCCATAATTTCTTTAAAATCTAAATCGTGACGTTGGCCTTCTATTTGATCAAAAAAAGGTGAGACATCCATATCAAAGCGGTCAAGCATAGCATTATGGAGAATGTCGCATTAGGTGCTCTATTTATGGAAAAAGGTTATCAGTTAGATCTTCTTTCGGGTCAATCTAGCTTACACTTTCGCATGTACCCAGATGGTCTTACTAGCTTGTTTGAAGGTTGGTCAAAAAGTTTTGCATCAGGTTCAAAGGCAACACATCCCATTGGTTTCGTGTGGACTGGATTGTGGATTACTGGCGCATTTGCTAATGTTTTCTTTCTTCTATATGCTCTATTTACCGCGAAAGCCGTTTTTATAAGTGCAGCTCTTATTGGATACGGTCTCTACTTTTTACAGTTTTATCGAATGGCTAGAAAAGCTGGTCACTTCACTGCTATTGCTTTATTCTTTTACCCGATTTTATTTATCGCTTTTATTTTCTTGTTTTCCTGGTCTGCCATTCAAACCTTTATTTTTAAGAAGGTCTCGTGGAAAGGACGAAAAATAAACCTTTAGGAGGCGACAACCGTGTTGATTGAATTACCCATTCTTTGGATCATTATTCTTGATTTTATAGCGTGGTTTTTCTTTCACATGCTTATTTCTTGGCTGTGTCTAAAAATTCCAGATCATTGGTTACACAATAATCAGACTTTTTTCAAATCCCGCTCCTTCGAAAGGAACGGCGACTTGTGGCAAAGTCTTTTTCATATTAAGTCTTGGAAAAAATTTTTACCAGATGCTTCATTTATTTTAAAAGCTAACTATGATAAGAAAGAACTAGGCCAAACGAACGTTGAAAATCTTGAAAAATTTCTGATTGAAATAAACCGTGCTGAACTTACCCATTGGTTAGCCATGCTTCCTGCACTTTTATTTTTCATTTGGAATCCTTTGTGGGCGGGGTTTATCATGATTGCTTATGCTATTCTTGCTAACCTGCCATTTATTTTAACTCAGCGTTATAATCGACCCCGATTACAACGCCTACTCCAGCTTAAACAACAAAGAGAGGCTGGGAAATAACACCAGCCCTTTTTTCGAGATGTAAGATACAGACTGTTTGAAGCGGCCTGTACCTTACATTTCAAGCTAAAAATGTGCGATACAGCTCATTTTTTGGAGCTGTACCTTACATTTGAGTAGATATAAAAAGGAACTGGAAGAAGTCCAGCCCGTGAATAAAATAATAATCGCAATGAAACAATCAAAATTCTGATTATTTCATTGCATTTTTTTATTTGAAGCTAGTTTTTCCCAGCCTCTTTTTTTAAGCGTATTTTCTAATTGCTTCGTTTTCCAAAACAAGAACGAGGATTAGTCCTTTTGAACAGCCACATCGCCATACTTATCCGGTTGACGTTCAAATTGTTTTACGACATAAGGACATAAGGGAATAATTTTCTTACCTTCTTTTCTCATTTCATCCGCTAAATAATCCAGTAGTTTTTCTGCCATTCCTTGTCCACGCAAAGATGGATCTACAAACGTATGGTCTGCAATCACTTTATCTTCTCCTGTTGGTACAAAGGTAATTTCCGCAATCATCTTTCCATTCTCATCTTGTTTTTGGTAACCATTTCCAACTTTGATAAATTCGTTTTCCATATTGAGCACCTCTTCTTCAGTATCATTCTCTATTTAGTGTAACACGTTTTATTTTTTATGACAGCTTGAATGCTTCTATAATAAGAAAAGCGGACAAGTCCGCCTTGATCTATGAAAAGAATAGGAAATTTGACCCTGAATTGTCAGGAGACTTCACGCTTCAGCGGGTTAGTCGAATGATATGCGTTAGCGAGCAGCGAAGCGCGCAATGGGGCAAATTTATCTTTTTTTCACTAGGTCAGGACTTGGGAGCTAGACATTGATGGCTGAACTTATAATCCCCTAGTCTACAAAAAAAAGTACCCCAGATTTCTCTGGGGTACTTTTATAGTTGCGCGGCAGCGTCCTACTCTCACAAAGGGAAACCCTTCACTACAATCGGCGCTAAGAAGCTTAACTTCTGTGTTCGGGATGGGAACAGGTGTGACCTTCTTGCCATCGCCACCGCACATGCTGAGGTTGTTCCCTCAAAACTGAATAGTTAACATGAAACCTTTGGTTTGAAACCCATTTTACGTCATTACCGTTTTATTATTGGTTAAGTCCTCGACCGATTAGTACTAGTCCGCTCCATACATCGCTGCACTTCCACTTCTAGCCTATCTACCTGATCGTCTCTCAGGGGTCTTACTCATTTAAAATGATGGGAAATCTCATCTTGAGGGGGGCTTCACGCTTAGATGCTTTCAGCGTTTATCCCGTCCACACATAGCTACCCAGCAATGCCCTTGGCAGAACAACTGGTACACCAGCGGTGTGTCCATCCCGGTCCTCTCGTACTAAGGACAGCTCCTCTCAAATTTCCAACGCCCGCGACGGATAGGGACCGAACTGTCTCACGACGTTCTGAACCCAGCTCGCGTGCCGCTTTAATGGGCGAACAGCCCAACCCTTGGGACCGACTACAGCCCCAGGATGCGACGAGCCGACATCGAGGTGCCAAACCTCCCCGTCGATGTGAACTCTTGGGGGAGATAAGCCTGTTATCCCCAGGGTAGCTTTTATCCGTTGAGCGATGGCCCTTCCATGCGGAACCACCGGATCACTAAGCCCGACTTTCGTCCCTGCTCGACTTGTAGGTCTCGCAGTCAAGCTCCCTTCTGCCTTTGCACTCTACGAATGATTTCCAACCATTCTGAGGGAACCTTTGGGCGCCTCCGTTACATTTTAGGAGGCGACCGCCCCAGTCAAACTGCCCGACTGACACTGTCTCCCCACCCGATAAGGGTGGCGGGTTAGAGTGGTCCTGCTACAAGGGTAGTATCCCAATGGCGCCTCCATCGAGACTAGCGTCCCGACTTCAATGGCTCCTACCTATCCTGTACATGTAGCAGAAACAATCAATATCAACCTGCAGTAAAGCTCCATGGGGTCTTTCCGTCCTGTCGCGGGTAACCAGCATCTTCACTGGTACTATAATTTCACCGAGTCTCTCGTTGAGACAGTGCCCAAATCGTTACGCCTTTCGTGCGGGTCAGAACTTACCTGACAAGGAATTTCGCTACCTTAGGACCGTTATAGTTACGGCCGCCGTTTACTGGGGCTTCAATTCAAAGCTTCGCCGAAGCTAACCTCTCCTCTTAACCTTCCAGCACCGGGCAGGCGTCAGCCCCTATACGTCATCTTTCGATTTTGCAGAGACCTGTGTTTTTGATAAACAGTCGCTTGGGCCTATTCACTGCGGCTGACCTTGCGGTCAGCACCCCTTCTCCCGAAGTTACGGGGTCATTTTGCCGAGTTCCTTAACGAGAGTTCGCTCGCTCACCTTAGGATGCTCTCCTCGACTACCTGTGTCGGTTTGCGGTACGGGCAGTTGGTTTCTAACTAGAAGCTTTTCTTGGCAGTGTGACATCAGGAACTTCGGTACTTAAATTTCCCTCCCCATCACAACTTGTCCGTATAGTAGAAAGCATTTGACTCTCTACAAGACTTGTTGCTTGGACGTGCTCTTCCAATCGCACGCATTTCCTTAGCCTCCTGCGTCCCTCCATCGTTCAAACAAAAACAACTGGTACAGGAATATCAACCTGTTGTCCATCGCCTACGCCTATCGGCCTCGGCTTAGGTCCCGACTAACCCTGGGAGGACGAGCCTTCCCCAGGAAACCTTAGTCATACGGTGGACGGGATTCTCACCCGTCTTTCGCTACTCATACCGGCATTCTCACTTCTAAGCGCTCCACCAGTCCTCACGGTCTAGCTTCAATGCCCTTAGAACGCTCTCCTACCACTCAACCTATTGGTTGAATCCACAGCTTCGGTGATCTGTTTAGCCCCGGTAAATTTTCGGCGCAGGGTCACTCGACTAGTGAGCTATTACGCACTCTTTGAATGATGGCTGCTTCTGAGCCAACATCCTAGTTGTCTGTGCAACCCCACATCCTTTTCCACTTAACAGATACTTTGGGACCTTAGCTGGTGGGCTGGGTTGTTTCCCTTTCGACTACGGATCTTATCACTCGCAGTCTGACTCCCGGACTTGAATCCATGGCATTCGGAGTTTATCTGAATTCGGTAACCCGAGAAGGGCCCCTAGTCCAAACAGTGCTCTACCTCCACGATTCGTTTATCCGAGGCTAGCCCTAAAGCTATTTCGGAGAGAACCAGCTATCTCCAGGTTCGATTGGAATTTCTCCGCTACCCACACCTCATCCCCGCACTTTTCAACGTGCGTGGGTTCGGTCCTCCAGTGCGTATTACCGCACCTTCAACCTGGACATGGGTAGGTCACCTGGTTTCGGGTCTACGACCACATACTCATTCGCCCTATTCAGACTCGCTTTCGCTGCGGCTCCGTCTTTTCAACTTAACCTCGCATGGGATCGTAACTCGCCGGTCCATTCTACAAAAGGTACGCCATCACCCATTAACGGGCTCTGACTACTTGTAAGCACACGGTTTCAGGTACTATTTCACTCCCCTTCCGGGGTGCTTTTCACCTTTCCCTCACGGTACTGGTTCACTATCGGTCACTAGGGAGTATTTAGCCTTGGGAGATGGTCCTCCCGGATTCCGACGGAATTTCTCGTGTTCCGCCGTACTCAGGATACTGGTAGAGCTGCTTTAGATTTCGCATACGGGGCTTTTACCCTGTTTCGCGTGGCTTTCCAGCCAGCTTCTGCTATCCATTACAGTCTCACGTCCCAGTCCTACAAC